>CAYVUJ010000075.1:0-6708 GCA_964454825.1 uncultured Lachnospiraceae bacterium
CAAATGAGATGTCGTCCGGTGTTCCGTATTATGAAGGCGAATTGTATAATGTTATAAGACAGGGAAGAAATACGCCGGCAGTACCTTTAATCATAATAGGCATATCGCAATAAGAAATAACTGACTGCTATAGTTTCATTCCGCCGCAGTGCGGAGAATGGAGGTTTGTATGCCGAGAAAGAAAAAGAACAGCGTATCGCGTGAGATACTCCCCCCTGCTCCTGCGACACCTCAGCAGATAACTGAGACGATAGAGGCAAACTACATGCCTTACATTATGACTGTCATTATGTCCCGTGCGATCCCGGAGATAGACGGCTTCAAGCCCGCGCACCGGAAATTGCTCTATACGATGTACAAGATGGGGCTTCTCGGCGGGAACAGGACCAAAAGCTCCAACGTCGTCGGTGCGACCATGCAGTACAACCCGCACGGAGACGCGGCGATATATGACACTCTCGTCCGCCTGACGCGGGGCAACGAGGCGCTTTTGCATCCGTTTATCGACTCCAAGGGCGCTTTCGGCAAGCAGTACAGCCGCGATATGTCCCCGTCGGCGCCGCGTTACACCGAGGTGCGGCTCGACCCATTCTGCGATACGATCTTCGACGGCATCGACCGTGACGCGGTCGAGCTCGTGCCGAACTACGACAACACAAAGACCGAGCCCACGCTTCTTCCTACGAAGTTCCCGAACGTGCTCGTGTCACCTAATGTCGGTATCGCCGTAGGCATGGCGTCACAGATATGCTCCTTCAATCTTGCGGAGGTCTGCGACGGCGCGATCGAGATGCTCCGTCACCCGAATACTACGGCGGAGAAAATGCTCGACATCATAAAAGCGCCCGATTTTTCCGGCGGCGCGTCCATGATCTACGATCGCGACAGGCTTCTTGAGATCTACAAGACCGGGCGGGGCAGCATCACACTGCGCGCGAGGTACTCGTATGACAGGGAGAACAACTGTATCGAGATAATCCAGATACCGTATTCTACCTCGATCGAGGCGATCCTCCAGAAGATCGGTTCGCTTGTGAAGGACGGCAGACTCAAGGAGATCACGGATTTCCGCGATGAGATCGACATTTCCGGCTTCAAGCTGGCGCTCGATCTGCGAAAGGGCGTCGATCCGGATCAGCTTATGGCCAAGCTCTATAAGCTCACCCCGCTCCAGGACGATTTTGCCTGTAATTTCAACGTACTTATCGGCTCCACGCCCAGACAGATCGGCGTCTGTGAGCTTCTTTTGGAGTGGATCAAATTCCGCATGGGTTGCGTCCGTCGTGAGCTGACATTTGATCTGCATAAAAAGGAGGAGCGGCTCCATCTGCTCAAGGGCCTCGGGAAGATTCTGGTTGATATTGATAAGGCCATAAAGATCATTCGCGAAACGAAGCTCGAGAGCGACGTTGTGCCGAACCTCATGGCTGGCTTTGATATCGACCGCCTTCAGGCGGACTATGTGGCGGAGATCAAGCTGCGTCACATAAACCGCGAGTATATCCTCAACCGCATCCGCGATATCGAGGCTCTTGCAAACGAGATCGAGGAGCTCAAGGAGACACTCGCCGACGAGCTAAAGCTCAAGGCGTTTATTGTGGATGAGCTTCGTGAGATCAAGAAGAAATACGGCCAGCCGCGCCGTACGCTCATCATCCCGGCCGACGAGGTCGAGTATGTCGAGGTGGAGGAGCCGGTGGAGAACTACAACTGCCGCGTTGTTCTGACGAGGGAGGGGTATTTCAAAAAGATCACCGACAAATCCCTTCGCATGGCGGACGAGCAGAAGCTCAAGGACGGCGACGAGATCGCAGACAGCTTCGACACCGACAACCGCGCGGAACTGATAATTTTCACGGACCGCGCCCAGTGCTACAAGGTCAAGGTCGCCGATTTCGACACCACAAAGGCGTCGGCGCTCGGAGATTTTCTCCCGGTGAAGCTCGGCTTTGACGAGTCGGAGCGGCCGATCATGATGTATCCGTATTCCAAGCGCGGTGAGAATGACAATGTCATCTTCATTTTCGAGAACGGCAAGGGGGTCAAGGTGAGCGCCTCGGCGTATGAGACGAAGTCGAATCGCCGCCGGCTCACCGGAGCGTATTCGGATGTGTCGCCGATCGTGCGCGCGATCTGGGAGACACAGGACATGGACGTGCTTTTGTTGTCGAACGACGACAGAGGCATACTCATAAACTCAAAGCTCATCCCGCAGAAGACCACAAGGAGCGCGGGCGGCGTTACGCTGATGAATCTCAAGAAGAATCAGAAGGTCGGCCGCGCGTGTATCGGCGCAGAGCTTGAGGCCTTCGCCTCCGCGCAGAAGGTGCGCAAGGTTAAGATACCCGCGACCCCGGTCAGCATCGGCGTACAGCTCACGCTCAATATGGAATGAGCGGAGGCAGCCGCGCTGTCCACGGGCGGCCTGACACCCCGCACGAACAGGGGTGTTGTGCTCACCTCGAGGCGGCGCGGCGATTCGCGCGGACGGGGCTGTTGTGTCCACCCCAAGGCGGCACGGTAAACAGCGCGCATGCGGATTTTGCCAATGTGCATGCCCCGCTTTCACCAAGGGGGCCAATAAAACCAACAATAACACGAAAGCAGAGACCAACCAATGAAAACAACAGACCGCTCAAAGCTCGCCGTAAGGATATTCTGCCTTTTTCTTGCCGCGCTCATGGTGCTCGGTGCACTTACATATGCGATAATGATGATGCTCGGATAACAAGTCACGTTTCTGTCTGCCGGACAGTATACTGATAACGGTACTTTTATCTGATCGGAGCAATGCAATGCAAAAAACAAGCTACAGTTCTACGCGGCGCGCGTGCTATGTGGGATATATCACACAGGCGATAAACTGCAATCTTGCGCCGCTTTTCTACGTCATATTCGGGGAGAGCTTCGGAGTCTCACGGACCCAGATCGGGCAGATCGTACTTTTTATGTTCGTCATCCAGCTTGTGGTCGATCTGGCTGCGGTGCGGCTTCTTCCGAGGTTCGGAGTCCGCAAATGCTGTGTGGCGTCCCATATCCTTGCCTCTGCGGGGCTCGTTATGCTCTCGGTGCTTCCGAGAGTGATGCCGCCGTTTGCCGGGATCATGCTTGCGATCCTTACCTGCTCAGTCGGTTCGGGGCTGATAGAGGTCGTGATAAGCCCGGTCGTCAACGCACTGCCCAAGGAAAATGCCTCGTCTCATTCCCTCGCATTTCTGCACTCCTTCTACTGCTGGGGGCAGGCGGGAGTGGTTATCATTTCCACAGGACTTATGGCTGTGATCGGCGTCGGCCGGTGGTACTTTCTGCCGGTGATATGGGCGCTGATCCCGTTTTTCAATATCTTTGCCTTCCTGCGCGTGCCGCTGTGCGATATTGACAGCGAGGATACATCCGGTGCGTTCTCGCTGATTCGCTCGCCGATGTTTCTGGTGGCATTCGCGGTCATGATATGCTCGGGCGCGTCTGAGCTTGCCGTGTCGCAGTGGGCGTCATACTTCGCGGAGGCGGGGCTCGGCGTTTCAAAGGCGATGGGGGATATTTTCGGACCGTGTCTCTTTGCGGTGCTCATGGCGAGCGGAAGGGTGCTGTACGGGGTTTTCGGTGAGCGGCTGAATATCCGCCACTGCCTTATGGGATGCGGTGTTATCACTGTCATGAGCTATGCGGTCGCCGTGTTTTCTCCGTGGCCTGCGCTGTCTCTCGGAGGTTGTGCACTTTGCGGTCTCGGAGTCAGCCTGATGTGGCCGGGAACTCTCGATCTTGCGGCCTGCCGTTTTCCACAAGGAGGCTCGGCTCTGTTTGCGCTCCTTGCCCTCGGCGGAGATATCGGATGCTCGGCCGGCCCATTTATTACCGGTCTTGTGTCAGACGCGGCGACGAGCGGCGGTCTGGTGGATTCGCTGTCATCCTCGCTCGGGATGTCCGGAGAGCAGATCGCGATAAAGCTCGGACTACTTGCGGTCATGGGCTTCCCTGTGCTCCTGATCATCGGGGTGGCGCTCATCGGTCAGGGCAAACGCAGCGAACAGGAATAGCGTATCGCCCGCATGGCGCGCTTTGACCATGCCGACAGGCGCGGCGAGCGCCAAAGCGGGGAAATCCGCCCGATTTTGCATCGGGCAGGTCAAAATGGAATAAAGGCAATACCGCACGATTCTGACGGCCGGGCTGCACCGTCAGAGTTGCGCGGTATTGCATAAAATCACGGCCGGGGCGGTATATATCGTCCCGGTTTTGTCAATAATCGGTATTATCAGATTATCCAAGGGGGATATAATATGGCTGATATACTGATCATAGGCGCGGGTGTTTCCGGGCTGAGCGCGGGGATATATGCCGCTCTCGGGGGACACCGCCCGATCTTGTGCGAGAAAAACGCCGTCGCGGGAGGGAACCTCACCGGATGGCAGCGCGGTCCGTATCATATCGATAACTGCATACACTGGCTCACGGGGACGAATACGGCGACGGATACCTACGCCATGTGGCGAGAGCTCGGGGCGCTCGGCGGCGTGGAGATCGTGCGCCATGAGTCGCTGTATACCTGCGAGCACGGCGGCAGACGCCTCTCGCTTGTCCGTGATCTCGACGTGCTGGAGAGGGAATTGCTCGCTGTTTCTCCCACGGACCGGACGGAGATCACCCTTTTGTGCGACGCGGTGAGGTCGGTGCAGCGTATTTCGGGTATCGACCGCTCAGGGCACAGCGGGCGCTGCCCGGCCATCCGTCAGATACCGGTGCTGCCGTCCCTCGCAAGATATTACGGCATGACAACAGGCGAGCTTGCCTCGCACTTTCACAGTGAGCTGATACGCTTCTTTCTCACCTCATTGCTGACGGAGAATTTCGCCTCGCTTGCTCTGATCACCGTCTTTGCGCACTTCTGTGCGGATAACGCCGACCTGCCCCGGGGTGGCTCGGCGGCGATGGCACGGCGCATGGAGGCGCGCCTCAGGGAGCTTGGAGGCGAGATCAGGCTGGGCAGTGCTGTGAGACGTATCAACAGATCCCGTGACGGCTCAGCCCGCTCCGTCACGCTCGCAGACGGCACACAGCTCAAAGCGGATCACGTGATAGTCACCGCCGATCCCAGGCAGGTGTTTGGCAAGCTTATCGACGTGCCCATGCCGCATTCGCTTCAAAGACTTTACAAAAGACCGGGGCTGTCGCGCTTTTCGTGCTTTCAGTGCGCCTTTTCGTGTCCGGTCGACAAGGTGGATTTTTGCTCCGACATCATATTCCGTCTGCCGTCCGATATACAGAAGAGGCTTGGCGCCGACCGTCTGATCGTCCGTGAGTTTTCGCATGAGCCGGGATTTGCTCCGCCGGGAGAAACTGTGCTTCAGACAATGGTTTTCTGCGATGAAAACTGCTGTCGGGAGTTTATCGCCCTCAGAGAGCGAAGGAGCGAGTATGATAGCGTAAAAAAACGCCTCAGCGCGGCTGTGGAGGAGGCGTTGGTGTGGAGATTCCCGGAGATGGCAGGCGAGCTGAGGCTGATCGATTCGTGGACTCCTGCGACCTACAGGCGTTACGTCGGTTCCGAGGTGGGCTCGTTCATGGGCTTTGCGTTCGGCGGATTTGTGCTTCCGCGGATGGAAAACGGGCAGATAGACGGGATCGAAAACGTGACCCTCGCCACACAGTGGCTTCAGGCTCCGGGAGGCCTGCCCATCGCGGCACAAAGCGGCGCCCGGGCGGCCGAGCGGATGATAAAAGTGCTCAGCTGAGTCGCCTTGTGAGTATTCGCGGCAGGGGATGTGCATTGCCCGACGGCTGTGCGGGAACATGGTGGCGTTAACGTATGCAAAAGCGGCCTGTGTCGGCTGACAGAAAGAAGCCCGTGCGGACAGTCGGATGTACCGCGCGGACTTCTTTTACAGCTTTCGCAGGTCAAACGGTCAGTTAAGTCTGCGGCGTATCGTCTGTGTCTATACGCACAGCTCTTTTCGGAGCTTGGCAAAGATCTTCTTCTCCTCCCGGGAGATCTTGACCTGCGTAAGTCCCAGCACCTTGGCAGTATCCTTTTGCGACATGTTTTTAAAGTATCGAAGCGTCACGATCTTGCGGTGCATCGGATCGAGCGTACGAAGCGCCTCGCCGAGCGCCATGCGCTCCGTCTCGCTCTCGATCTGATCGTCTCCGGCGATCACATTCTCGAGCACGAGCTCCTCATCCGAGCCGATCGGTTCGGTGAGTGAGTGCACCGGCGATGTTGCGCACAGCGCCTCGGTCACATCCTCGGCCGACATATGACACGCCTCGGCAAGCTCCTCGGTGTGAGGTTCGCGCCCGTGGGCGGTTATAAAATGCTCTCTCTCGCGAAGCACCGCCGCCGCATTCTGCTTGAGACGGCGGCTTACCTTGAGTGTGCCGTCATCCCGCAGGAAACGGCGTATCTCTCCCACGATCAGCGGAACGGCATAGGTGGAGAAGGTGTAGCCGAGCTCGGGGTTGAAGCTTCGTATGGCCTTGAGCATTCCGATTGAGCCGATCTGGACAAGATCCTCGAATTCACAGCCGCGCCCCATGAAGGACCGCGCGAGTTTATACACGAGCGGAGCGTTCGAGCGCATGAGCGCATCTGTTGCCGTCTCATCCCCTGCGGCGGCGCGCAGGATGTTCTCGGCGTTATTTGCGTAGTCAGCTTTTCTTTCCATTTCCCGAACCAAGGCCGAGGCCAGGGGAGAGCTGCTTTATCATGGT
>CAYVUJ010000076.1:0-5138 GCA_964454825.1 uncultured Lachnospiraceae bacterium
AATCGTCGGTGATCTCGTTTGAGACCGCGTACGGCTCGCTGCGGCGCAGAGTGCGGTTATCCACCTCATATCGGCACCCACGCTCGAAATATGTCGTCGTTCCGAGCGAAAGCACGCCGAAATACCGGTATCCGCGCTTCGGGAGCACGACGCATTCGTTCTGCGCCACGCGCACACGGTTGCGATCATCCACCATCTCGGCAACGATCCCGCGCCGATGCAGATTCTCAAGCATAAACAGCGCCGACAGCGTATGATCCGCCCTTCCGGAGAGCTGTCCCGCCAGGGTGATGCGGCCCGCGCCGCGTCCGATCGCACACTCTATGGCAAGCTGAGTGTCCGTATCATCCTTGACCGCCGGAACGCGGAGCACCTCCACCCCCTCGGGCACGGCGGATATAGAATCCATATCTCCCACCAAAAGAGCGGGGCTGTAGCCGTTCGCAAGGGCGTTATCCCAGCCTCCGTCCGCGGCGATCACAAGGTCCGCCCCGATTTTTTCCGGGAGGCGAAAGGACGCCCCTCCCAAAAATATAAGTGCGTGCATTTTCTCTCCTCCGCCGCTATTTCTTCTCGATCTCGCCGGCCTTTGTCAACGCGATCTTCGAGATCACGGGCCCGGTGAGCTCATAGATCAGCGTGCCGCAGAGCACCACCGCCCGTATCTGTCCGGCATACTCCGGGATCACCGTGTCCGCCACCAGCGTAAGACCGATCGCAACGCCCGCCTGCGGGACGAGCGTCCAGCCGAGGTACTTTCTCACCTTGCTGTCCGAATGCGTGATCACCGCGCCGATGGTCGCACCCGTGACCTTACCGACAACGCGTATCAGGACATACATTATTCCGATCAGTCCGATAGTCGGGATAAGCGTCACATTGAGCTGAGCGCCGGAGACGACAAAAAACAGCATGAATATAGGCGGCGTAACCATATCGCTGATGCGGAACACATCGTTCGCATCCTTCGAGAGATTCGCAAGAATCGCTCCGAAGATCATGCATGAAAGAAGCGACGACGCGCCGAGCCTCGACGCAAGCGCAGAGGTGATGAACACCAGCGCCGTCGTCGCGCACAAGCGGTTCGACTGCTTTTTGAAAAAGTGCAGAGGTATCAGCATCGCAAGCGCGGCGGCCGTACCCACAACAATCGAAAGTCCGAGCTCGACAAACGGCTCGGCAAGGGAGCGAAGCAGATTCCCGCCGCCCGTGAGCGAGCGCGCGATCGCGACCGCGAAGCCAAAGGCGATGAGCGCCACGGCGTCGTCAAGCGCGACCACGGAAAGAAGCGTCTTTGTGACCGGGCCACGCGCGTTATACTGTCTGATGACCATGATCGTGGCCGCGGGCGCCGTCGCGGAGGCGATCGCCCCGAGCACAAGCGCCAGCGTGAGCGGCTGACCGATCGCAAGCAGAGCGCAAGTGACGCATGCCGATGCCATGAGGCCTTCAAAGGCGGCGATCACCACGGGCGCGCCTCCGACCTCCTTAAAATACGAGAGCTTGAACTCCGCACCGATGGACAGCGCGATAAAGCCGAGCGCGATCTCACTGACGATCGCAAGAGACGAGGCAGTCTCGGCCGAGACGACGCCGAGAACATACGGTCCGAGCACAAGTCCCGCGATGAGATATCCGGTGACGTTCGGCAGGGTGAGCTTTTTTGCGATCCTGCCGAAAAGAAGTCCCGAAAGGAGCATGAGCCCGATCGGGAAAAGGATACTGATGTCGCCGAAAAGGTCGTTCATTCGTCCAGCCCCTTTCCGCGGGCAAAATCCAGCGGCAAAGCGAACATTATCCCGACGTCCGGCTCACCGAAATCCCCGACGACGCTCTCGGTGATGCGGATCACATCCGCCAGCTTGCCGTCGGGGATGACAGTGAGGATCGTCTTCGAGGTCTTGTGGGAATCGTCGTTCAGGTATTTGCGTATCGAACCGAAGAAGGATATCTCCTCCTCGACATGATTGGCGCCGTAAAGCTCACGCGCCATGCCGGTGGAATCGAGAATGGTCGCGCCGCAGATCTTCTCCTTGGCGAATGCCGCCATGAGATCATCGAGCTTTTCGGTGCGGTTAAGAATAAGTACAAAAAGCTTCATTGTATACTGTACAGTCCTTTTTACATAATTATAGGTGATAATTCACGACGTGCCGTACGCCGTGCAGGGGGCTCACTTCAGGTTTCTGTCGGCGTAATCCTGCAGGATCAGCGTGGCGGAGAGCTCGTCGACAGTGTCCTTTCGTTTTTTCCCCCGAACTCCGCTGTCGCTGAGGAACTGATGCGCCACAACCGTCGTGAGGCGCTCATCATACAGCTCCGTCGGAATCCCGGACAGCGCCGCGACCTCCTCGGCGAAGGCGCGGCATTTCTCGCTTCGTGGGCCCTGCGTCCCGTTCATGTTGACCGGATTCCCAACAACGATCAGCTCCGCGCCTTCGCGCAGAGCCACCTCGGCGACCGCCGCCACGACCTCCCTGAACACCTGTGTCCGGATCGTTCCGCACCCGACAGCGATCGTCCCGGACTTACCGTATACGGCAAGCCCGGTACGCGCGTCACCGAGATCGACCCCAATGATAATTTTTGACATTGCATCTCCATTCGCCGCCAGGCGGCACAAATTCTGTCAGTATTTTTTCCGGGCGTTAAGCCGCATGAGCCAGCCGCCGAAAACGAGGCTGCAGACCTCCGACGCTGTTCTGCATGCAGAGAACGAAGCCGCGGCAAAACGCCCTCAGTATATCATACTCATTTCGCAGAGCCTTTATCCGCATCCTCATTCATGATCTCTTCAACATCGAAGGAGAATATGCGGTCGAGCTCATCGTCGGTGATCTCGGACACACCGATGAGATCGATCTCAGTCTTGTCGGACACGCCGTCACCCTCTCCCGTGAACGCATATGTGTCGTCATCCTCGACCACGGAGGCGTGGACAGCCTCTTCCGCGACCTCGCCGCTGTCATCCCGTGCGGACGTTGCAAGCGGCGAATCTGCGCCGAAAGCGTCAAACTCAGAAAGCTCTGTGCCGCCGCCGAGAAGCGAATCGATATCGTCGAGCCGAAGTGCCTCAAGCGTATTCTCGATCGAGAGAGCGTCCTCTATCTCCTCACCGGGCACGTCAGGGATCTGGCCGAAGTCGATCTCATTCACCTTTTCGGCAAGAAGCGTCATTTCCCGAAGCTGTTCGGCAAGAAGTCTGTTGTACTCGCCCGAGAACTCGCGTGTCGTATCGCGCAGCCGCTCGAATTCCTCGCGCTTTGCGGCGATGGACGCCTCCGCGCCGCGGAGCATCGTCTTCGCCTTTGCATCTGCCTCGGCAACGAGCTGCTCAGCTCTCTCGCTCGCCTCAGAGGTCATATGATCGGCATTGCCCTGCGCCTCCTGGATGATGGCGCTCGCCCTCTCCTCTGCGCGGCGGTCTGATGCCTGCGCGCGCTCGAATGCCTGACGGTCGGACGCCTGCGCGCGCTCGAGCGCATCACGCTCGGATGCATCGATCCGCTCGCGGGCCGCACTCTCTGCGGCCTCGATACGCGCTCTCGCGGCGGCGAGCGCGTTCTTGATGGCCGCGTTTGCCGCCTCGGTGTGAGCCTTTGTACGCTCGTGCGCCTCGGCGACTATGCGTATAGCCTCCTGCTTTGCGGCAGCAATAGTCTTGTCCGCCTCAAATTTCACCTGGGTCGCCGCACCTGCGGCCGCACCCTCGGATGCGGCATTCTTCTCCTTGATGCGGGCGCTCTCGAGGACTCTCTTCGCTTCGTCGAGCATGCGTTCGCGCTCGGCGCGGGCGTTCTCGTCGGCCTTTTCAAGCTCTTCGCAACGCGCGGCAAGCTCCGCTGCCATGCGCTCATTTTGTTCTGCCTTTACATTCTCCTGCCGGACCATTTCGGCCAGACTCTCGAGGAACTGATCCACCTCATCCTTATCGTAGCCGCGAAAAGACGAGGCAAATCTAACGTCATCAATCAGCTTTGCGTCGATCATATGCTATCCCCCTGTATTTATAATAAATTTAATGCTTTCTTTCGGGAAGTCTTACTTATTTTGCGCTATCTCGCGCGCGTCGTCGAGCATCTTATGCTTGAGGTCCCAGAGCTTTTGCGAAAGGTCGACGTAATACACATGCGGATTCTCAAAGCGCCGCACGCTGTCCCACATCGTGGCAAGCTCCCGCTGACAGTGATCGCGCATCTCTTTCAGATCGGGGAACTCGTACACCTGCTCGCCGTTTTTGAATACCTGCACACGCAGCTTGCGAAGCGTGTAGTTTTCCACGAGCTTACGCTTCCACGTATGCTCCGGATCGAATATCTCGATCGGATCGCCGTCCGGGATCACCTCGTCGGCGAGTGTGATCAGATCCGCCTCCGCCTTGCCCGTCTCGTTGTCGTAGAAGCGGTAGAGCTCCTTGACATGCGGGTTGGTGATCTTTCCGACATTCTCACTGACCTTGATCTTAGGCACGATCGTCCCGTCCTCGTTCTCGAGTGCCGCGAGCTTATATACTCCGCCGAACACCGGATCGCTCTTCGCGGTGATCAGCCTCTCGCCGACGCCGAAGCCGTCGATCTGCGCCCCCTGGCGGAACAGCTCGGCGATGATGTACTCGTCAAGCGAGTTGGATATGAAGATCTTACAGTCCGTGAGGCCCGCCTCGTCGAGCATGCGTCTCGCCTTGATCGTCAGATATGTGATATCGCCCGAGTCGATGCGGATGCCGCATTTCTTCTTCCCGAGCGGCCAGAGGTGATCCTTGACGGCGCGGATCGCGGCGGGGATCCCGGATTTCAGCACGGAATACGTATCCACGAGGAAGGTCGGATTCTCCGGGTACTGCTTGATGTACGCGGTAAATGCATCATACTCGGAGTCGAACATCTGCACCCACGAGTGGGCCATCGTGCCGCCCGCCGGCACACCGAAGAGCTTGTCGGAAAGGGCGCACGCGGTGGAGTTGCATCCGCCGATGAAAGCGGCGCGGGCACCCATGACGGCGGCGTCCTCACCGTGCGCCCGGCGGGAGCCGAACTCGGAGATCGGACGTCCCTCGGCGGCGTAGACCATGCGGCTCGCCTTCGTTGCGACGAGCGACTGGTGGTTGATGGTGAGCAGACAGTATGTCTCGATAAGCT
>CAYVUJ010000076.1:5148-6489 GCA_964454825.1 uncultured Lachnospiraceae bacterium
AAGCTGTGCCTCTATGACAGGCGCGCGCACGGTCATGATCGGCTCACCGGGGAAGATGACGCTCCCCTCCGGGATGGCCCAGATATCCCCGGAAAAGCGGAAATTCCGTAAGTAGCCGAGGAACTCCTCATCGAATATGCCCTTTGAGCGGAGGTATTCGATGTCATCATCCTCGAAGCGCAGATCCCGGATATACGCGGCGATCTGCTCGATCCCGCAGACGATGGAATATCCGCCGCCGTCGGGATTCTGACGGAAGAAGATGTCGAAATAAGCGATCTTGTCGCGAAGATCCGAGTGGAAATAGCCCTTGCCCATCGTCAGCTCATAGAAGTCCGTGAGAAGGGCAAGATTCTTTTTATCGTACATGGTTTATCTCCTTAATAGGGGGTTAAATGACATAAGGTTTCAGTTTTGCGTTCCCGTACGCTCGGCGCGCGAGCGGTGGAACACGTGGAGCGACGACCACACGATCAGGTGAACGATCGGAGTCAGGAGAAGGGTCGAGAAAAACTCGGGAATGATCGCGAAGCGGATGAATGCCACCGGCTCGTAGGAGGGCGCCGTCATCGCGAGCGCCGCGAAGGTCGCCGCCGCCCGGCAAAGCCCCGCCCCGAGAGTATAAAGCGAGCGGGTGAGCACGTTCTGCTTCAGATAGTATCGGCTCAGTATACCGGAGACATATGCGCATACGAGGTATAGAAGCGGCGCGGGATCGAACGAAACGGCCCCGAGCGACGTGATGACAAGCGCCGCAAACAGCGACACCACCGCACCCCAGTGCTCGCCCTCGCTCACCGCCACTGCTACGCAGAAGGCGAGCATCAGATCAGGGACAGCGCCAAACGGCGGCAGGCGGGTGAAAAGCGTCGTCTGCGTCAAGGCAAGAACGATCATCAGCGCGGCGATGATCACGCCGCGAAGCACGCTCTCGCGCGAAACTGACAGCTTCGCAAAAATGTCGCGCACAAGCTCTCTTGCACGCAGCGGGATCGCTTTGAGATCGATCCCGTTCGGGGTCACGACTGCGCGCTGTTTTTGGGAGTGATAACTCTGCGAATGAAATGCCTCGGCACGCTGTCGTCGTCTCTTCTCGGCGAGCTCGACAGCCTGAGCGCGCTCAGCGGAGGAGAGGGTGAGGTGCCCCGGCGCGTGGCGCGGTGCGCTTTGCGCACCGGGCGCTCTGGGCGCGCCGGGGATCGCGGGAGTGCCGCCGCTCCGGCGCACATTCGTGGGAGCGTTCGTCCCGGGAGCACCGCGCACGCGGGAGGCATCTGACCGTCCGGGCACTCCCGAAGCGGGCGCCTGGGGAGCGCTGTCTTTATTCCTGTGTGATCTCAT
>CAYVUJ010000077.1:0-6475 GCA_964454825.1 uncultured Lachnospiraceae bacterium
GCGCAAAACGATAAATTTTAACTCTTTTTTCACCGATCGCTTACAAGCGGGGTGACGGCGGACATTATCTTTGCGTGCATGTCCTCGCGCGATATGACCTCGTCGCGCCCGTCCACGCACGATATCAGCGTCCATCCGAGGTGATCCCCCGCGTACTGCGCTGCTTCGTAGCACCGGCGCAGATACGCCGCGTCTGCCTCATGGATGTCCTTCTTCGCCCCCGTCTCCTCGCACCGGTGCTCGATCATCTCGATCGCCTTTTCGGGCGGATTGAGCAGACATATCACCGCGTCGGGGCGGGGAAGTCCCACTTTGTTGAATTCGAGCTCGTACAGCCAGTCGAGAAAGTTGTCCCACTCAGCGTGGGGGAGCTTTGAGAGCTGATGGTACGCGTTCGCCGTAGTGTAGCGGTTCGCGATGATGAAATCGCACTCGGCAAATTCCCGCTCGTACCGTCCTTTCCACGAGACCAGCCGGTCCGCGAGAAAAAGCGCGGATGCCGCATACGCGTTTACATCGTCGGGATGCTCCCCGAGCGCGCCGGAAAGGTACAGCCGCACAGGGGCGCTTCCTTCGCTGTCGTAATCCGGGAAGGACATCAGCCCCACGCGAAACCCCATGTCCTTCAGCTTCTTTTCAAGGATCAGACTTTGGGTCCCTTTGCCGGAGCCGTCGAGTCCCTCTATTGCTATAAGCTTTGGCATTGAGCCCTCCTTAAATGTGTGATTCGGTACCGTCGTCCCGTCTGTCCGCAAGTAACGGCACAGTCTCAGGCTCAAGCCCTTAAATAAACAAAGCTCACTCCTCGTTTGAGTTCAGCTTCAGCTCCATGAAGCGCTCGGGCGTGATCAGGACATCGCGCGGCTTCTGCCCTATCGGAGCGCCGACGTAGCCCAGCTGCTGCATGCGGTCGATCAGCTTCGCCGCACGGCCGTAGCCGAGCGAGAGCTTGCGCTGGATCAGCGACGTCGATATCTTTCCGCTCTCCACCGCGAGCTCCAGAGCGTCCATAAGCATCGGATCCTCGTCGCCGTCCTCTCCGGGCGCAGACAGGGCCGAGGACGCGCCGCCCTTCTTCGGGCTCTCACAGCGCGCCGCCTCCCGCTCGATCTCGGCGAGGATGTGCTCGGTGTCGGCGGTGTTCTCTGCGTCCTGCGATTTGATGAAGCTTACGACCGCGGCGACCTCCTCATCGGAGACGAACGCGCCCTGGACGCGCTTCGGCTCCGGGATGCCGATCGGGTTGAGGAGCATGTCTCCGTTGCCCATCAGGTTTTCCGCGCCCGCCTTGTCGATCATCGTGCGCGAATCGACCTGCGACTTGACCGCACAGGCGATGCGCGACGGGATGTTCGCTTTGATCAGACCTGTCACCACATCCACCGAGGGACGCTGTGTGCCGATTATCAGGTGCATTCCGGCGGCGCGTGCCTTCTGCGCGATACGGCAGATCGAGGTCTCGACCGCGTCACGCGCCACGAGCATAAGCTCCGCCAGCTCGTCGATGAAGATGACGATGCGCGGCAGCGCCTCGTGCACCTCGTCGGAGGCGGCGATCGCCCTCGCATAGCCGGAGATGTCGCGAACGCCCATCTGCTCGATCAGCCCGAAGCGCCGTTCCATCTCGCTCACGGCCCACTGGAGCGCGCCCGCGGCCTTTTTCATGTCGGAAACGACCGGCACAAGCAAGTGCGGCAACCCCTCGTAGGCACGGAACTCGACGCGCTTTGGGTCGATGAGGATCATCTTCATGTCGTCCGGTGAGTTGCGGTACAAAAGACTCATTATTATCGTGTTGATGCACACGGATTTACCGGAGCCCGTAGTGCCGGCGATAAGCAGGTGCGGCATCTTCGCAAGGTCGATGTATACGCCCTCCCCGGCTACGTCCATGCCGAGGGCGACCCACAGAGGATTGTCCTTTTTGAAGGCCGGAGCGCTGATCAGGGTGCGCAGATACACCGTCTCGCGGATTTTGTTCGGTACCTCGATACCGACGGCACTCTTGCCGGGGATCGGCGCCTCGATGCGGATGCTTCCGGGGGATGCCAGGCTGTACGAAATGTCATCCGCGAGCGAGAGGATCGAGCGCACGCGCACGCCCGCGTCGAGTCCGAGCTCGTAGCGGGTGACGGTCGGTCCGTGCATGGTGTTCTGTATGGACGCGCGGACATTGAACTCCTCCAGCGCGGATGTGAGCCGCACGGCGTTCTGTTCGATCTCCTTTGCGATGTTCGGATCGTACCTGCCCGGGTCCTCTGTCAGAAGCTCGACCGGGGGCAGGCGGTATGCATCCTGCGCTTCTGATCCGTCAGTGACCGTGACGTCGCCGCTGTCGTCTGTCTGCTCATCGCCGTGCTCGGACGGCACCGGCGTGACGCGCCGCCGCTTCACTTCGAGCTCGATGTCGCCTTGTGCCGGCGCATCCCCGGCGTCGCCGTATTTCTCCTTCAGCGCGCGGAGCAGCGCCTCGTCCTCACTCTCCGGGAATACGTCCGATAGCTTAACATGCTCGGTCCCGTCTTCCTCGACGTCGTCCGGTATGTCCTCCGTGAGCCCGGCGGACGCCTCGTTTTCGTCGTGTACATCGATCTTTTCAGCCCCCGGGAGGGTGTGCCGGGCGTCGACGCTGTCCGGCATGCGCTTTTCGGGAGGAAGCGCTTCGGACGGATCGGCCTCGACGTCTATCACGCGCCGGGGCTTCGGGGCTTTCTCCTCGCCGTATTCCATGTCGAGCGGGAGCTGATCCGCCCGGACGCCCTTGCCTTGGGCTACGATGAGCGCATCCGCATCATCGTAGTCGTTGTCATCGGATTCATCGTATTCGTCCGCCTCCATGCGCTCGGCGCGCGCCGAGCGCGCGGTGGCGATGCGCTCCCGTACGAATGAGAGAATATCTGCCGGGGTCAACCCGAACAGAAGCGGGATAAGTATAATAAGCGCGCCGATAATGATGATCGGCATAATCACATTCAGCCCGAGCCAGAGAAGCTCGCCAAGTCCCGAGCCGATGAGCCCGCCGCCGCGGTTCTCTATCCCGGCGATGAAGTGGGCCTGGGCCGAGAGAGTGTGCTCGCCGCCGAACAGGACATGCGAGAGC
The DNA here is from genome assembly GCA_964454825.1 of uncultured Lachnospiraceae bacterium. Classification (GTDB taxonomy): domain Bacteria; phylum Bacillota; class Clostridia; order Oscillospirales; family CAG-272; genus UMGS1312. The sequence goes on from CAYVUJ010000077.1 coordinate 3,101, forward strand.
AGGGCGAGCAGCAGGTGCACCACGGCGGTCTGGATGATCTTCACGCGAAGGCGGCCGCTTTCAGAAAGGCGGCGGAACAATATCGCAAAGACGGCGGCGTATGCGGGCAGAAGGAACGCGCTGATGCCGAAAAGACCGCGAAGAAGCTTGCCGTAGCCATCGCCGATGAATCCGGCACTCTCGCCTCCGATAACGGAGATGGCGGTGACGATGGCAAAAAGCGCGAGGCAGATCGGCGCGATGAAGAGCGATGCGCCGCTGTCCGCCGCGCGCCCTTTGGAGTTCTTCTTTGGCGCGCCTTTTTTGCCGGACTTTTGGTATTTATATTTTTTTGATCCTGATCCTTTGTTTTTGTTCTGAGCCATTTCCCAATCCTTAAAAAAACTTTATCCGGTGTTTATGTATCGAGCTCGGCGTAGTAAAGGGTGTGTGTGTCGGAGTCGTATATGACGAGAGTGAAATTCTGAGAATATCTTTCGAGGATGTTCTTGTCCCCGGTTTTTTCGTCGCTTATATTGTATCTGTCAATGAAGCAGTAATAGCCGTTTTTGATCTCGGGAATCAGCGCTTCACCGAGGTTTTCGGCGACTATGCTCGGGCATTTGTTCTGTGTCTCATCTCCGTAAGCGAGCACGGAAAGCTCGCGGGTCAACGGAAGCGGCGACCATTTCTCGGTGTTTGCAAACGTCCCGTCTGACATCACGGCGTCGGCATAGTCGTCCGGAAAGACGACCGATATGAAGGTGAGTCCGTCGCCGAGAAATCCGCCGTGATTGTCAAGGCTTGTTACGGTCGTGCCGCATCTTACGTCAAGGCCGAGATCTGATATTACCTCCTCCGGCTTGGGATCGTAAGGCCCCCCGAGGTCCACAAAGGAGGAAAGCACCGCAAAGAAGATCAGCCAGACGATAAGAAACAAAATGACGCATGCCTGGGTGATCAGTGCGATCTTCGCGATGTTCTTTGCTGTTCGCAGGAGGGGGTCGAACCATCGGAAGGGTTTGACAGCCGTCCGGATATCGGATGCTTGTTCCCTGTTCATTTTCGGCCCTCCCCGATCAAAGGCTGGCGGGTCTTTGCCCCTGACCCCGGTGAGTCTTTGACCCGCACCACGATGTCTCTTTTGGATTTCAGGGAAGTGGAGATTTTTTGGGAAAGACCTGCCATAATGCTACATCTATAAATAGATTATACCACAAAATCCCCGCTTTGGCAAGTCTTTTGCACAAACACCCGCCTGCGATGCCGTGGATAAATATCTCAGCGCTTTTTTTAAGAAAGCTATTGCGCTTTGTGCAATATTATGATAAAATAACGTGGTCAGAATGGGCAATGTGTCTATTCGTTCAAATTTTGGAGGACTCAGCCGGCGATCTGCCGGACTGAAAAGAAAGGAACAAACATCCATGAAGCGTATTTTAGCATTTGTTTTGTGTGCTGCGATGCTTGTGTCAAGCTTTGTGTTTACGGCCAGCGCAGGTGAGGCCGAAGCTCAGGCTGTCACTAACATGATCGCCGCACTGACAAAGGATTCCACCGATGAGGAGATCAACGCTGCGGAAGATGCGTACTGGGATCTCGATTACGATGATCAGCAGCTCGTGAACAACTATGACCGCATAGCTGAGATCAGAGCGCTGAAGGTTGACCCTGAGGTGAAGGCTGTAACTGACATGATCGCCGCCCTCAATGTCAACTCCTCTGCCGAAGAGCTCTCTGCGGCGATCGCTGCTTATGAGAAGCTCAGTGAGGAGAAGAAGAACCAGGTCAGCAACTACGCGTTGATCGTCAACATCTGCGACGAGAAGGCAAAGGCGCTCGTTGCTCAGATCGACGCTCTCCCCGATCCGTATTTCGCTGATATTTACCATCATGAAGCATCGATCAGAGCCGCTGCGGCAAGCTATGGGATTATCGTCGGTTATTCGGATGATAAGGTCACCAACTACGATAAGCTGCAGAAGCTCGTTGAAAGGATCGACTCCCTTTATGCATGGGATGCGAATAAGGCTGTCAACATCCTCAACAGCACCCTGGCGGGCTTGGCTAAGTACACCAAGGAGGATATCGAGAACCTCGCCAAGCAGCCGGCAGAGGGCATTCATTACACCTTCAAAGAGGCCGACTGGGAGTTCGAGCCGGGCGAGGGTACCCACGGTTACATGTCGCTGAGTGATTCTCTGAACGAGAAAGTCAGAAACGAGAGATATGCCAAGTTTGATCTCGACCTGAAGATCACCGATGTCGATGTTATAGGTGGCTGGACAATGCTTCACAAGATCTGTGTCGGTGATGTCGCTACGTATGAGTTCGGATACGATTTTCTCAACAAGGCGTTCTTCTTCGGTACTGCTACCCACATAAGCCACGGTGCACTTACGAGCACGTGGTATACGAATCCCCACGATTTTGATCTCGGTGTATGGCACCATCTTACTTATATCTTCGATGCGGAAAACTTCCAGATCATTTTTGACGGTGAGACCGTTCTCGAGGGTACATTCGACGGCAAGTATGAGTACCTCATTTGCTATCCGTGGCACGTCAACATTGAGCAGGTCAATACTGTCTATACCGACAAAGCCGGCAACCGCAAGCTCAGCCCCCTGACCGCCTTCAACTATGCGAACCTTTTCGGAAAGAAGTCTGTTGTGAAGGGCACCATGATGCTCAGCTTTGTCAAGACCTCCGTTGAGGAAGCCCGCGCTGCGTACAACCGTCTTACCGACGAGCAGAAGGAGCAGATCGTCGGTCTCGAGGCTCTTGAAAATGTCGAGGCTATGATCGCGCGTGTAGGCAAGAGGGATATCGTTATTTCCGGCGGTCTCGCAAGCGGCGCGCTTGTGGACGAGGGCGCAACTGTAACCATCGTTGCAGACGCACCTGCCGCAGGCAAGGTATTCGATAAGTGGGAGATCGTCTCCGGCGATATTGAACTCGCAGACGCCAGCGCAATGACCACTACATTCGTTGTGGGCGCTGAAAATGTCGAGCTCAAGGCAACCTACAAGGATATCGGTTCCGCAATCACCGTCACCGGCGGTACTGCAGATGTCGCATCGGCAGCCGCAGGCGCAGTTGTTACCATCACCGCGGACGCACCTGCTGAGGGAATGGTATTCGACAAGTGGGAGATTGTCTCCGGCGGCGTCGAGCTTGCAAACGCAAACGAGGCAAGCACCACCTTCACCATGGGTGAGGAGGCTGTCGAGGTCAAGGCAATCTACAAGCCTGATGTCAAAGTCACCCCCGGCGATGTCAACGGCGACACAAGAGTCAACGCGAAGGACATCATCGCTGTCATGAAGTTCATGCTCGGAAACGCTCCCGAGGGCTTCATCGAGGCTGCCGGTGACCTGAACGGCGACGACAGAA
>CAYVUJ010000078.1:0-6400 GCA_964454825.1 uncultured Lachnospiraceae bacterium
TTTTTGAAAAGGGGGTCCGGGGGAGAAACTTTTTTCCAAAAAGTTTCTCCCCCGGCTTTTGCGGTATTGCCTTAATTGTTGATGATCTTCAGATTCGCGGGTATGATCCCGCTCTGCTCGTAGACGATCTCGCTGATCTGCGAGATCTGTGCCTCGGTCATATCCGCGAGACGGACGATGATGTTCGCGCTGTCACCTGAGATTACCGCGACGCTTTCGCCCAGCCCTTTGGACGCGATCAGAGCCTCGATGTTGGCCTCGCGCTCCATGTCCGTCGCGATGCGGTTGATCTGAGACTGTGCGTCAGCCTTCATCTCCGCCACCGCTGTGTCGCTGTTGAGTACTCCGGAAAGCACCTCGATCGCCTCGTCGCGCGCCTGATTGCGGGAGAGCACCATTTCCGCGAAGTAGTTTTTGTCCGCCGATGCCGAATTGTTCGGTACCTGCTCTGCCCCGGACAGCGCAGCGTCGGACGGGGTGAGCTTTCCTTCGTCGACGGGTACATTCCACAGGATCACGTTCAGAAGCACAGCGACCCCGACAAGAAGGACGCATACTGCGACGATGATCGTTTTTTTGCCGATCTTCTTGTAGACCTCAATGGCTTTTTCCTTTACGTTTTCGAATTTCATGGGTGATACCTCCGTTTTTCATTACTACATTTTATTTGTTTTGCGACCGGATTATGACCGGGCGCGCATGTTTTTGATATATTTTCGTACGGTGTAGGGTGCGATCGTTGCGTCGAGCATGCCTGCAGTTTTCGGTGTGCGGATCGCTGCCTCCGCGTTTTGCCGCCCGCGGCGGGGCGTTGCGTCCGATGCGCCCGCCACGCTTATTTGCACGGTGCGATCGAAACGCGGCTTGTGGGAATGCCGAGGGACGACGCGATCAGCTCTGTCAGCGTCTTTTTCACAGCCGCGTTGTTGCCTCCGGTCACGACCGCGGCGACGCCTCTCACGGTCGGAAGGGTGGTGTCCTCGGCGCGGTACGACGATACCCCAAAGCCTCCGGACGTGCTGTACGTGCTGAGCGTTTTGTCCACAGTTACGAGGATCTTCGCCTCGTTTATCCCCTCCACGCTGAGACAAAGCTCCTCCAAACGCCGCTCGAGCATGCTCTCGTAGTCCACGCGCTCGGATGTTTCGGTGACCGAGCTGTCCTTCGTACCGAGGCTCCCTGCGACGATCAGCACAATGCCGACGGCGAGCAGAGCTGCCATCACAAACTTGTGCTTACCGAGCGTGGAGAGAAAACTTGATTTTTCCATATGTACCTCCTTTTACGGTGTCCCGGGAGCAAGTATCACCGCCTCCGCCGGTACTCCCGTCAGCTCGGAGATGTAGTCGCTGATCTCCTGTGGGTCCGGCGTTTTGCCGCCCGCGGACGGCGGTGTGTCCGCGCCGATTACGCTCACGCGCACATGTGTGAGTGTGAATTCGTACCCGTTTGAGGTGTCGAGCGTGACGGCGACCTTGACGCGCTTTGTGTCGAGACCGAACTTTTCGCATACGAGATCAGTGAGCTGTCGGCTCAGCGCCCGGGCGGTGGCGCTGTCCACGTCCTCGGCGCTCTCGTTTCCGGAGAGCGACTCCACATATGCCTCGAAGGAGTCGACAAGCTCTCCGAGGCGCTCCTTCGCTGTGACGATTGGAGAGAGCGCGACTGCGAGCACGCAGAGCGATGATGCGAGGCGAAGCATCCTCCCCGAAGGGGAGTTTTCATCCGGGATCATAAGACAGGCGAGTGCAGCCGCAGCAGATATCACGATAAGTGATGCGAAATAACCCATACACTTCCTCCCTTCATGCGAGTGTTCCCGAGGCGCGGACGAACGCAAAGAGACAGAGCACGAAGGTCACCGCGAGCGATACCGCTACGGCGATCTCAAGCGTGCAGACGGAGCCGAGCTCTTCGAGTGCCTCGGCGTCAGCGTCCTCAGCGATCGCCCCCGCGATGTGGCGGCAGACGAACAGCAGAGCGCGGTCGCACACGAGGCGGCAGAGCATCGGCAGTGTCAGCACGATCACGGCGCATACGGCGATCGCACCGCAACTCGTCCGTATCACCGAGAGGGATGCGCCGAGCTGTTCGCTGGCGTTCGCCACCTGTCCTCCGACCACGGGAATGATGGAGGAGAGTGCAAGGCGCACCGTGCGGTACACGGCAGAGTCTGCGCTCCGGGCCAGTCCCATTTGCAGATTGAAGAAGAACACGAAGAGAGTCATTCCCGCGGTGCATATCACTGTCAGTGTCCCGCGTATGAATTTCGACACCGCCCCGGCGATCTTGGAGCCGCTGGCGCCGGAGACTGCGACGAGAGCGAGCGAGGTGCGAAGCATCGGCAGAGCCAGCGCCGCAAAGCCGGTTTCGGCGAGCGTGCAGAGCATGGCAAAGCCCGAGGTGGCGATCGCGCTCGAGGTCACACCGCCCGAGGCGGCGCACATCACCGTGAGCGCCGGGATAAGGGATGAGGTGACAGTGGTGAGGCGCGAGATCGCGCTTGCCATCACATCGAGGCTTGTGACATGCCATCCTACGGCCGTGCAGATGATGGAACAGCGCGAAATGAACGGCGCGGCGCGGCCGAGCGAAGTCGAGGTGGTCGTGCGGGCGATCACCCCGAGCACGGAGCAAAGAATGCACACTGCGCAGAGCAAGCCGAAGCGCGTGAGCGCAGGGAAGAGCTCGTCGGAGAGCGATGACAGCGCTTCGGACAGCACGTTCTGCCACGGCGCGCTCGCTTGGATGTGGGCGTCCCCGGTGCCGTCAGTGCTGTCGGTGCTGCCGGAGAGCGCCGATCTCAGATCCGGCGGAAGCGCCTCGGTGAAGTCGTTGTAGTAATCCGAAGGGGCGCGTTCGTCGACACTCTCATCCGGATCCGGCTCAAAGGTGAAATACCCCGCCGACACGCCACAGGCGCACATCACGGCGAAAAGGACAAGGAGCACGAGCATGGCCGCCGCTTTTGCGGCCCTCGCGGGGAGCGCCGCTCCAGGCGTTTGCGCTGTGCGGGATGTTATTGCAAGGGGGGCCTTTGCAGCCATTGCGGTGTTTGTCTGTCTCATGACTTTCGCGGACAGTGCCGCCTGCGCAGACCACTCCGCCGGCGTGGCTCGCGCCTCTCGCGTGGCCCGCGGTGCCCACGTGATTCGCGCCATCCGCGTGATTCGCGCCACCTGCGTGATTCGCGCCATCCGCACAGTCCGCGCCACCGTCGCTGCCGTCGAGCTATTTCTGCCCGCCGCGGCTGTGTCGTGCCCGAGTCGCGCGGCGGTATGAATGCGGTGCGCCGTCATACCAGCGAAAGTGCGAGCGACAGAAGCTCGGACATGAGCGGAAATGCGACAACAATAAGCTCCGCTGCGCCGACAAGCTCCGCGTAGGACGCGGCATTCGGCGCACCGAGCTCCCGAAGCGACAGCGACGTGATCGCTGTAACCCAGGCTATCCCGATCCCCTTTTGCAGGGGCTTGACCGCCTCGCCGAGCCCCTCCTCGGAGACGATGGCGGAGAGCTGTTCGGACGGGACGGCGATCCGTCCCACGATCCACACAGCCGCCGCTATGCCGCCTGAAAGCAGCACCGCCCGGCGGGTATTGCCCTCGCCGACAACAAGAGACACCACCGTCGCGATGACAAGTACCCCGAGCGGCGCGAGAAAGCCTTTCATATCCCGAATACCGTCCGGAGCGAGCCGATCAGCGAGGATATCTGATCCAAAAGCAGGACCATGACGATGATCACCCCCGCCACGGATACAAGCATTGCCTGCTCGTCCCGTCCGGAGCGGGACAAAATCTGACATGCCACGGTGACAAGCAGTCCGATCCCCGCGACCTTTAGTATGAGAGCAGTTTCCATGGCGTAAACCTTTCTTTTTTCGTTGTTTATAGGCGTTGTTCATAGAATGAGAATGCACACGCTGATTGCCGCGAAGAGTGTGAGCGATGAGTTGACGCGCCGCTTGCGGCTGAAATCCGCGCGAAGCTCGGTGAGGCGCTCGACAAAGTATAGCGCGGCCTCATCACAAAGGCGAATCTCTGTTTCGGAAAAACCCGCACCGATCTGCGAGAAAAAAGCTAGAAATCGCTCGGCGTCGGCGGAGTCGAGGCCGTCGCAGATGGCCGTTGCCGCGCACTCGTCCGCCGCATCTTCGTTCGTGTTCGCTGAGGGGGGGAGCACGAGGCCCTCGGACCTGACAAACTTCTGCACGATCATGGGAAAGCGCGTCTCGTAGTATTCGATCTCCCGGCGGCACAGCGATATGAAGCGCGTGACGCGCTCGAGGGAGGTGATGCGTGCGTGAAGCGCCGCGCCGTAGCGGACACACCACATTGCCGAGCATGCAATGATGCACGCGCACCCCGCAAGCTTCAGCGCGATCATGGCGCGTCCTCGCCGATAATGCGGCAGCTCGCCTCGTATCCGCCCGGGACTTGGCGGATGAGCCCGTAATATGTACCGAAAACCCCGTGCTCGCGCAGCCGTCTTATCTGTGGAGAGGCCATCAGTGATTCGTATGATGAAGCATGCGCGGAGGCGCAGAGCGCTATGCCCGCGTGGTGCGCCTCGAGGATCGCCGTGCAGTCGTCCTCGTCCGATATCTCGTCGCAGATTATGATCTGCGGCGCAAGAGTGCGCTTGGCGATCTCGATCCCCTTCGCGCGCGGGTACAGCGATAGGACGTCGGCGATCCCCGCATCCTTCGGGGCAACGGCAAGCTCCGCGCGGCTGTCTACGATGGCGACACGCCTCGCATCGCTCCCCGTGGCAAGGCGCATCCCGAGCTCACGCAGAAGCGTGGTTTTTCCCACCCCCGGCGGTGACCACACCAGGACTCCGCGCCGGAAATCCTGTGATCTCATTATCTCCCACAGCTTGTCGGCACAGCCGACGACGCGTCCCGGGATGCGCACGTTCAGAGACGATATCTCCGCCACGGAAACAATCGCTCCGTCCTTCACCACGGCTCTGCCGCACACACCTACACGGCATCCGCCGTGCCCTGCGATGAAGCCGTCGCATATCGTGGATGCCTTGGCGTAGAGAGAGCGGTCGCAGAAGGAGCGCAGTGCGGAGGCGATCTCGGCGTCGGTGGCGCACAGTGGCAGGACAAGGTTTTTCTCCCCCAGTGTTACGGATGCGTTTGCACCGCGCCGCAGGCGGATCTCGCTGATCGGCCTGTTATAGAGCGCGGTGCTTCGGCGGACTGCCTGTGCGATGCGCGGCGGGAGCATTGAGAGAATGGTGGTGTACTCGCCGGTATCCTTCGGTGCGCTCAGTGGCTCGTCCGACGTTGAACTGACGGCGCCGGGCGTCGTGTCGACTCCGGCTGTGAGCATGATTTTACTTCCGGTCATTTTGGTACCTGTTCCTTTCTTTGGTTAGGGTTCAGCCATTGTATGCTGGTCGTTTCGTCTGATCCGTTTGTTTTCGGATTTACCAAATTATATTCCGGCGGACAAATAATATGCATGAAAAATGCCCGGCGGAAAAATCCGTCGGGTGGTATATTCGTTTTTTGCGTATAAGGTGCTTTGAAAGCGTTCCTGCCTATTGCGCTGCCTCTGCCTGCGGCGGGACAAAATCTATCCCGGCCTTTTTGGCTTGTGCGCACAGCTCGCGCACGGATAATGTGTAGTGTTTGGAGTCCTTGATGAAGTGTGTCCCGCACTGGCGGAATTCAAAGCGCACATTTCGGGAAACACATTGCTCCCGCAGCGAAAGAACCCATGAATAATCGAGCGGGCGGGCGTTTTTGTCCGATTCTCCGCCCACGACCACCAGTTCAATGTTGTCAAGATAGGCTGAGATATCGATCTGCTCTATAAGCGGCTGGCAGATGATGTTTTTGTGCTTTATCGGAAGCTTGGCAAAGATCGAAAGCCTGTGATCAGCCCGGTCCTGATTCTCGACAGTACATCCGACGGTCACGTTTTCATAGCCGTCGCCCCAATCCTCCGGAATACAGCTCATAAACCGGTCGATGCGCTTCGTAAGGAAAATGAAATCAAGGTCCGAGCGCTCGCGGATCATGCTCCAGCATTCCCGGCGCCAGGTATCGGCTTCATCGATCAGAAAATCTGTGGAGAAGCAGAGATACACAGTCTGTCCGGATTTGATCTTATATGTCCCGGAGGCGGTTTTTTCGACGGGAGCATAAAAGCCGTCCGTTTTTACGATATTCTCCGTATCGACCCCGCGTTTGAGATCCCCCTTGTGGATGTAGCAGAATTTACACCCGTCGCTGTACTTGCGGCATCCGCGCCACGGATTCCACATTGCCATCAGAAGTTCCTCCCGAAGATTAAATTAAGCCGGAGTTTTCAATACGCCCCAAAGCGGCACGTGCGATTTTGAAGAGCGCTCCTTTAGGGCATTCATACCGTACGCGCCT
>CAYVUJ010000079.1:0-6398 GCA_964454825.1 uncultured Lachnospiraceae bacterium
TGCTGACGCTGTCGCCGAGAAGAACGATGCGAAGTTCCTCGCCGTTCACCATCTTCTCGAAGCTCTTCGGGATATTCTGCTGAACGGACGCAGGGCGCTCGGGCTGATTTGGATCGTTATGGATATAGCTTACGGAAATGGTCTTGAGCGAGAGCTCACTGGTCTCGTTCCAATACTCGTAGCCCTCTCCGTCCCGGCGGGGATAAAGTGATGCCGCCATATCCTCCTCCGTCGCTCCGGCGGGAAGTGACTTCGGATGAATGTAATAGTAACCGAGACGCTGGATACGGGACTTCGAAAGAAAAACGAAGTTTCCGTCCTCATCCAGATCGAAATCGCGTCCGCGGACATACTCCTTCTCCAGGGTATAGTCATGAACTGAGATGATATCGTCCGCCTTATACATAAGCGGGACGGGGTAACGCTTGCCGTCGATCGCGTTAAGCGGGAAGAAATTCTCGTTCCAGATAACATTAGTTCTCCAGAAGGGAGTGACGTACTTGCGAACATCATATGTGTCGCAGGCGAGATACTCGGCATCATAATCCTCAGCCGTCACCTTGTCCGCCGAAACAGCGGGGGCAAGAAGCGACGAGGATGCCAAAAGCATCACCGCACACAGAAAAAGGGAAAAAACACGTTTTTTCATCAGGGCCTCCAAAAAGATGTAGAAAAAATATCCCGCGGACACATTTTCTGCTTATGAGCGGCAAGACGTCCTCAATCAAAGTTAAGCATCAAATGTCCGCGAGAAACAACGTGGCTAATTATATACGAAAATCATCGAAAAATCAATAGACATTTTGTGAATTTACGCCCATACGCCCAAATAACCGCAGGCAATGCCGATCGCGGCACATGAAACGATCACTATAATAGGATGCGTTTTTTTGAGAAGCGCCGCGAGCGACAGGGCGAAGATCGCAAGAGACACGCCCATCGCCGGAGTGAATTCAAGCTTAAAGCCCTCGGGAAAGAACACGGTCGCCGCCATCGTCAGCGCGGCTGAGCCGATCAGACCCACGACCATCGGGCGAAGGCCGGTGAACATTCCCTCGACGACGCGGCTTTTACGAAACGCCGTGTATACTCTCGCCACGATCAGGATCACGATAAACGACGGCAGGACCACGCCGGACGTCGCGCAGAGTGCGCCGAAAAATCCGCCTGTCTGAGCACCGATATATGTGGAGATATTGATCGCAAATGGGCCGGGGGTGCTCTCCGCCACCGCGACAAAGTCGAGAAGCTCCTGTGCTCCGAGCCAGCCCTTGGCAAGCACCTCACTTTGGATCAGCGGGAGCATGGCGTAGCCGCCGCCGAAGGTGAAAAGACCGATCTTGAAAAATGTGAAAAACAGCTCGAAAAGGATCATTTTGCATCGCCTCCCTTATCGTCGGTGCCGGCACGGTCATCCGAAAGGCGCGTTCCCGTGACACGATCGCGCACCGTCGAGTAGACGAACCCGCAGAGCGCACAGAGCGCGACGACCCACAGCACGCTGATATCGACAAAGCTCGCCACGCCGAAGGCGGCGACAGCGACGATCAGGGAAAACACCGAGCGCGGGCAGACCTTCGACATGGATATCCACGCCTTTATAATCAGCGCGAGTACCCCGGCACGGATGCCGCAAAATGCATACCTCACCGCGTCAAGGTCCCGGAACTGTCTTATAATAAACGAAAGGATAAAGATGATCACAAACGACGGCAGGACCACGCCAAGCGTCGCGGCGGCAGAGCCGAGTACCCCCGCCGTCCGGAAGCCGACAAACGTCGCCATATTGATCGCGATCGGACCGGGCGTGCTCTCAGCCACTGCGACGATATCGAGGATATCATTTTTGCTCACATATTTTTTCTTTTCGGCGATCTCGTGCTCGATCAGGGAGATCATGGCATATCCGCCGCCGAAGGTTACGGCGCCGATCTTGAAAAAGGTCAGAAAAAGCTCTGCCGCGAGGCGCCGTTTGCTCTTTTCAGTCATGCTTTTGCCTCCCGTAATCCATCATGCGTCTGAACACATCGAGCTGGCGCTCCCATTTTTCGCCGCCGGTATTCTTGCCGATAAGCGAAAAGCCGTTCTGCTGATTGCGCACGCAGAGCACTGTGTCCTTCGGCAGCTCATTGAATCCGGCGTAGTCGCGTCCGAACGCTGTGTCCGCGATCATGATGCCGTATTCGTCGAGCGCCCCCTCCGGAGCGTATCCGAGCACGTCGGAAAGCTTCTCGAGCGCCCCCATATCGCGGACCTGCTCATATATATTGCTGTCGAGGAGCATTATCGCCGACTTGCCGGAGGCAATAGCGTCCATTGCTGTCTGAAGCATCTGGCGATTCTCCTGCACGTTGACGTTGACGTCGTTCTTCCTATACTCCGCCGCCAGCGAATCGTTCACCCAGACAAAGCTCTGCACGGCCGTCTTAAGCTCGCTCTCGCCGGATATTTCGGCAAAGCCCCGCTCCATTTTTTTTACGATCGCGCTCCCCGTTGAGTAAGTCTCGTTCACATTGGTCTGTCCGGCGTAGAGCACGTAGAGATCGTAGCTCTCCTTCGTTGCGATCTGTATCCCCACCACGGTGAGAAATATCACCGCCGCCGCCACGAGCACCGTCTGTATCTTATAATGATACCAGAAATTCTCGAGCCACGACCCTGTTTTTTTATCCACAAAGCGCCTCCTTCCCGAATATGACCGAAAAGGCAAGCGCTAACTTGCCTTTTCAAACCGGTCAAATATCCTCATTTATCAAATCTGACGGATATACTTATTTTTCATTGTTATTTTTTCATTGCGACCGCGGCTCTTGCCTTCTCTGCGATCGCCTCAGCGTCAAGACCGAACAGCTTGACAAGCGCGGCAGCCGGGCCACTCTTTCCGAAGGTATCCTCAACACCGACACGCTTTACAGGAACGGGACACTCGCCGGCAAGGACCTCACAGACCGCGCCGCCGAGTCCTCCGATGACGGAGTGCTCCTCGCAGGTCACGACCGCACCGCACTTTGCAGCCTCGGCAAGAACCAGCGCCTCGTCGATGGGCTTGATCGTGGCCATATTGACCACAGACGCGCTGAGGCCGTCGGAGGCAAGAAGCTCACGTGCGGCGAGCGCCTGCTCGACCATGATGCCGGTGGCGATGATAGACACATCCGTACCCTCGGCCATCACGACGCCCTTACCGATCTGAAAATCGTAGTCATCGCCGTAGAGCACCGGCACAGCCATGCGTCCGAAACGCAGATACACGGGGCCGTTCATATTGATTGCCGCCTCAACCGCCTTTTTAGCCTCGGTGGCGTCGGCGGGATTGATCACGGTCATGCCGGGGACCGTGCGCATCAGCGCGATGTCCTCATTGCACTGGTGTGTCGCGCCGTCCTCGCCGACGGTGATGCCGGCGTGGGTCGCGCCGAGCTTCACATTGAGGTGGGGATAGCCGATGCTGTTTCTCACCTGCTCGAAGGAGCGTCCGGCAAGGAACATCGCAAACGAGCTTGCGAACGGGATCTTACCGGAAAGCGACATGCCGCACGCAACGCCGATCATGTTGTTCTCCGCGATACCGCAGTCGAAAAATCTATCGGGATACGCTTTTTTGAACATACCGGTCTTGGTGGCGGCGGCAAGGTCCGCGTCCAGAACCACCAGATTTTCGTACTTTGCGCCGAATTCCACCAGCGCCGCGCCGTACGCTTCTCTTGTTGCAATCTTCTCTGCCATCAGTTGTTACATCCAAGTTCCTCCATCGCCTGCGCGAACTGCTCGTCGTTAGGAGCCGCGCCGTGCCACGATACGTTGTTTTCCATAAAGGACACGCCCTTGCCCTTGACGCTCTTTGCTATGATCGCCGTGGGCTTATCCTTGCAATCCTTTGCCGCCTCGAAGGCCGCCTCAAGCGAATCGAAATCGTGTGCGTCCGCCTCCACGGCGTTCCAGCCGAAGGCGGCAAGCTTCTCTGCATACGGGGCGGGATTCATGACCTCGGCTATGGGGCCGTCGATCTGCAGTCCGTTCCAGTCGATGACGATGCAGAGATTGTCAAGCTTATAATGAGCGGCGAACATTATCGCCTCCCACACCTGACCCTCTTCCGTCTCGCCGTCGCCGAGGATGGCGTATATCCGGCTATCCTTGTTGTCAAGCTTATGTGCAAGCGCCATACCGCAGGCGGAGGAAATGCCCTGGCCGAGCGAGCCGGTGGACATCTCCACACCGGGGGTATGCTTCATATCCGGGTGACCCTGGAGAAAGCTCTCCGGCTTCCGGAGGCCGAGAAGCTCCTCCTTCGGGAAGTATCCCGCCTCAGCGAGCACGGAATAGAGCGCGGGGGCCGCGTGGCCCTTGGAGAGAACAAGTCTGTCGCGTCCGTCCATCTTGGGATCGGCGCTGTTTACATTCATTTCCTTAAAATAGAGATAGGAGAGGATATCCGCGATCGAGAGTGATCCGCCGGGATGTCCGCTCTTTGCGGCATGCACTGCCTCGATGATTCCGAGGCGTATCCCGCGTGCTTTTTCGGCGAGATACTCTTTAGTCTTCTGATCCATATTATTGCCTCTTTCGTATAGTTTCGTCCTCAGACGTTTTGGTTATGCCAAGATCACGTATATTTTACTATATCCGGGCGAAATTGTCAAATCCTCCGCACTGCAGGGAGCATACTTTTCAAATGGCGGGAGGATTTTCGCGCTGTCCCGATTGTGCATTTTGCACAGAAGAGGGCGAGTTATCCCCGGCTGTGAGCGCAGAACACGGCACAGGCGCACAAAAACGCCGAAAATTGTTAAAGTTTTCTTGCGCCGGGACCGCAGGCGACGCAGCGCGCGGCAGACGACACACGGGATGCCGGGGGAGACGGCCGTCCTGTCTCAGAACAGCAGTTCCATCACGTATGACTGTGCGAAAAACACCGACATAAGGACAAGGACGGAAATGACCGGCAGTTCCCACAGCGCACCGTCCCATGTCTCCGGTTTCAGGCGTCCCTGGCGCAGAATCAGCCGGGACATCAGCAAATAACCGAGCACGGCCCCAAGCGTGTTCATGATCAGATCGTCCACATCCGTGGCGCGGAAGGTGAAGAGCTGCATCACCTCGATAAAGAGCGACAGAGCGCCGCCGAGGATCGCCATTCGCTTCAGAGATCGAAATTCTTTCCACAGAAGCGGCACGAGCACGCCGAGCGGGACAAAGAGCAGGATATTCAGCGAACTGAGTATGACGTACCGCTTACCCTCGGTCGCAATATCCGCAAAGGGAATGAAGTTACAGCTTACGTCGAGGGTAAGCACGTTTATCTGCGGAAATCCGACGATGGACAGCACAAGCGTGAGATACGCCGCAAACAGAAAACCGTACGCCATTCTGACGCGGCTCACCTTGCGGCGGAAAATGATCCCAAGAACTGCCAGCACCGGAAGCCAGCACACCGCCGCCGAGACAAGCTCGGCGATATACATCCGGGTGTATGTTATAAGCACAAAAAATCCTCCTGCATCCGCGCCGCCGCTTAGGGTACGCCGACAGACCTTAATGAAACAAGTCGCATTCGCCATTTGCCGCTCGGGTGTACTTCCGGTTTCACCGGAAGTACGTGGGCATGCTGCGTTGGAGGCTCCGCCTCCAAACCTCCGTCAGAGGCTCTGCCTCTGAACTCCGCCGGTCTCTGCCCGGACCCCCAAACTTTGGGTTCGTGCAGACTTTCTCAAAAGCGTATAGAAATCTCTCACGCCTGCGGAAGCTCGGCGAGCGCCTTCTTCACGCCCTCACGCTTCTCGATGTATTTTGCGAGCTTGGCGCGCTCACCGTCGACAACTGCGGCGGGAGCACGGCTCGTGAAGCTCTCATTTGCAAGCTTACCCTCGACACGGGCGATCTCCTTCTCCACATTCGCAAGCTCTGTCTCGAGACGGGCCCGCTCCGCGGCGAAGTCGACGATATCCGCAAGCGGAATGTACACCGTCGCACTGTCGGTGACGATCTGCACCGCGCCTTCAGCGTCACACGAATCGGAAACGGTCACGCCGGACGCGCTCGCCAGACGCTCAAAGAACGGGTGGACCGCCTCGCAGAAGGTCTCAGGATACTTTGTCACCACCGTGATGTGCGCCTTCTTTGACGGAGGCACATTCATATCACTGCGGCGTGTGCGGATCGCACGGATTGCGTCGATGATGCGTCCCATATCCGTCTCAGCCTCCGGGAATGCGGGGATATCCTCCGCTTCTGTAAAGCGGCGGAGCATGAGGGTCTCATCCTCGCCGCAGAGGTTGCAGTATATCTCCTCCGTGATAAACGGCATGAACGGGTGGAGCATCGTAAGAATCTCGCGAAGCACAAACGCAAGCGTCATATGCGTCGAACGGGCGTTCTCAGCCTGTCCCATAAGCGCG
>CAYVUJ010000080.1:0-6372 GCA_964454825.1 uncultured Lachnospiraceae bacterium
GCACACTGACCTCATCAATCAAAATAATGTCGGTGTAAATGTCGGTGTAAACTTAGAGAGTCCCCCTGGGGGGGTAACGCCCCAACCGGAGCTAAGGGCGAAAGCCTGGACGCAAAAAAATGACAATCTTCACCATCCCCCGTAAAGGGGATAATCTATATTTTATATCGGAGGCAAATTTATGGAACAGAACGAAAATACTGTACATGTCGATATACATGACCCCCTCAAAGTCGCCGAATATGCCGTCTCGGTGCTCGATTCCAAGAAGGCCGGCGATATAAAGCTCCTCCACGTCGCTGATAAAACGATCATCGCAGATTACATGATCCTTTGCAGCGGAAATTCCGGCACACAGATCCGTTCCCTCGGGGATGAGCTCGAATATAAGCTTGGTCTGTGCGGACTTCGCGTCTCCCATGCGGAGGGTGTCCCCGCCGGAGGCTGGCTGCTTCTCGATTATGGCTCTGTCATTGTGCACATCTTCAGTAAGGAAGCGCGCAAGAACTATAATCTTGAGAAGCTTTACGAGGACGGCGACGAGGTCGATATCTCCGCCCTGATCGGGGAGAACTGACCTCTGCGGGTAGAACTGAAATCTTATTGTTATTTTTAAGGATAGATTATGAAGTATAATTTTACTGAAATCGAAAAGAAATGGCAGGACCGCTGGTGCGATGAAAAGACCTTTCGCGCGGTGGCGGACCCTGCCAAAAAGAAGTATTATGCGCTCGTTGAATTCCCCTATCCGTCCGGACAGGGACTTCACATCGGCCATCCGCGCCCGTATACCGCGATGGATATCGTGTCAAGAAAGCGCCGCATGCAGGGTTACAGCGTGCTTTTCCCGATCGGATGGGACGCATTCGGACTGCCGACTGAAAACTACGCTATAAAGAATCATATCCATCCCGCAATCGTGACGGAGAAAAATATTGCTCGCTTTACCGAACAGCTCAAAGCCCTCGGCCTCAGCTTTGATTGGGACCGTCAGGTCAATACCACAGATCCCGATTATTTCAAGTGGACACAGTGGATATTCCTCAAGCTCTACGAGCACGGCCTTGCGTACAAGAAGGAGATGAGCGTCAACTTCTGTACCTCATGTAAGGTCGTCCTTGCGAACGAGGAGGTCGTAAACGGCGTTTGCGAGCGCTGCGGGGGTGAGGTCGTTCATAAGGTCAAGAGTCAGTGGATGCTCAAGATCACCGAGTACGCGGACCGCCTTATCGACGATCTTGCGGATCTCGACTTCATCGAGCGTGTAAAGACCAATGAGATCAACTGGATCGGCAGAAGCTATGGTGCGGAGGTCGATTTCGGTACCACTGCTGGCGATAAGGTCACAGTGTATACGACGAGGCCCGATACGCTTTTCGGCGCGACCTATATGGTCATGGCGCCTGAGCATGAGCTTGTCACCTCGTGGAAGGATAAGTTGACAAATTACGATAAGGTTGAAGAGTACCGCGCAGAGGCGGCGCGTAAGTCCGACTTTGAGCGCACCGAGTTGGTTCATGATAAGACCGGTGTACGTCTCGACGGCGTGTGCGCGATCAACCCCGTCAACGGCAGGGAGATTCCGATCTTCATTTCCGACTATGTCCTTGCGACCTACGGGACCGGCGCGATCATGGCGGTGCCCGCGCACGATACGCGCGACTGGGATTTTGCAAAGGCTTTCGACCTGCCGATCATCGAGGTCGTTGCCGGCGGAAATGTCGAGGATGAGGCGTACACCGATGTCGCGGACGGTGTCATGGTCAATTCCGGCTTCCTCGACGGCCTTCGTGTCGCCGACGCGAAGGAGGCCATGGCAAAGTGGCTGACAGAGCAGGGTATCGGCAGAAAGAAGACCAACTTCAAGCTGCGCGACTGGGTGTTCTCGCGTCAGAGATACTGGGGCGAGCCTGTGCCTATGGTCAACTGTGAGAAATGCGGCTGGGTCCCGCTGCCCGAGAGCGAGCTTCCGCTTCGCCTTCCGGACGTCAAGGACTATGAGCCAACCGACACCGGCGAGTCGCCCCTCTCGAAGATCGAGGAGTGGGTCAATACCACATGCCCGTGCTGCGGCGGTCCCGCAAAGCGCGAGACGGACACGATGCCCAACTGGGCGGGCTCCTCGTGGTATTTCCTGCGGTACTGCGATCCGGACAATATGACCGAGCTTGCGGCAAAGGAAGCTCTCGACTATTGGATGCCTGTCGACTGGTACAACGGGGGCATGGAGCACGTCACGCTTCACCTGCTGTACTCCCGCTTCTGGGCGAAGTTCCTCTATGATATAGGCGTGCTCAAGTGCCCGGAGCCTTATCTCAAACGCACCGCGCACGGGATGATCCTCGGCGAGGACGGACAGAAGATGTCAAAATCCCGCGGAAATGTCATTAATCCGGATGACGTCATCAAGGAGTACGGCGCGGACACGCTCCGTCTGTACGAGATGTTTATCGGCGATTTTGAAAAATCCGCGCCGTGGTCTCCTTCCGCGATCCGCGGCTGTAAGCGCTTTCTTGAGAGAGTGGCAGGACTCACTGATATTGCGTCGGGAAGCGGTGTGACCGAGGCGCTCGATGCGTCGTTCCATAAGACCGTGAAGAAGGTTACGCTCGATATCGAGAGTATGAAGTTCAACACGGCGATCGCCGCTATGATGTCGCTTCTCAATGAGATATACGACCATGGCTCGTTGACTGTCGACGAGTTAAAGAAATTTGTGCTCATCCTCTGTCCGTTCGCACCGCACCTCTGCGAGGAGATGTGGGAAAAGGCCGGCGGCACGGGCTTTGCCTCTCTTGCCGCATGGCCGGACTACGACGAGGCCAAGACTGTCGAGAACACGGTCGAGATCGCGGTGCAGATCTGCGGCAAGGTGCGCTCCACGATCAGCGTTAGCGTCGACGCGGATAAGGACAGCGCGATCGCCGCGGCGAAGGCGGATGAGAAGATCATAGCCGCCATCGACGGGAAAACGATCGTGAAGGAGATATATGTCCCCGGAAAGATCGTCAATATCGTGGTCAAATAAAAAAACTGTTTTTGCGGAACGCTTATCCAGCCGGATAGGCGTTCTTTTTTACTTTTTGCGGAAATTGGCTTTTGCCGGAGGAACCATCGGGCGATACAACGGAACGGTCAGGACGGCTTTTTGTCGCCTGTCATACAATCAGGACAATCAGAACCCCACCTGCGGCAGAAGCCACTGCAGGTGGGGCGATATCGGTATTTCGGGCGTTGGGTTTACACAATATAAGTTGTGACTGAGTCAACCCAGTGAACAAAGGTTTTACCATTCACGGTGATGCGGTCCGCGTCCGGCAAAATCTCTTCCCAAAGCTTTTTGTATTGATCGAAATGCCAGTCATTTCGGTTGTATCTGCGGAAAAGAACTGATTTTCCATTTCTGTCGATGTATTCCTCAGTAACTATCCCGTCCTTGTATGATTCTACATCGACAATTAGAACCGTGTCGTACGACCTGCTGTTTATGGTTACGGTATAGCTTCCGACCACATCATAAAACGATTCATCGTTTAAAATTGTTATCTCATTTCCGATTTTGGTCATGGCGTGCTTGGGACGCAAATAAATTTCCTTTCCGATGTTATTTTCACCGCATCCGTAGATATCGAAAAAGCTGTCGCCGTCCATAAATGTACTTTGCCTGAATACGCCGTCATCCTCGTGCCATTCGGCGAGCAGACGTGTGTGGGTGTCAGTAATCTGTGCGGCAAAATGATTGACTTTGCTGTATTGATCCGGCTGGTATTCGGAGCTGTACTGATGTGCTTCAATGTGTACGCAGTTGATGCCATGGATCTCGGCTTTTCCTATTACCTCAAGCTCGACGATATCGCGGATCATCTTCTGTGGATATACATATCTGGCAAAGGCAGCCATTTCGTTAAGCCGCGGAACGATTTCCCAGCCGCGCAGACTCTCGCATTTGACCTCTGATATTGGACGATTTGTTTTTTCAATTGTATAGTCCGGCATTATCTGAGGCAATTTCTTCATGATCGAATCACTCTCCTTCTTCGTATATACAATTTTTTTGATTGTTTCGGGAGCGAGATAAAACTGCTCTGCAAGCTCGTTCGCCGAGGCGCCTTCGACAAATTTATTTCTGATATCTCTGTTGCGTTGATTCAGTATGTGCTTGTATCCGGACACTTCACCCCATGATTTCCGGCTTCCGTCGGAAGGGATGTAAATAAGTGTTCCTTGAATAAATTTTTGCACCTGCTTTAAAATGTCGCTTGGCAGGATATCCTTTGCATTTTCATATTTCATAGCTTTATCCTCCTGTGACTACATTATATCACGAAGCATATAGTGAGTAAATGCACAAAATAGTTATACTTGTTTTGTGTATTTACCTTTGTCACTTGATTCGTTTGCAGGGGCAAGTTCCTCTGTTTGCATGGTGATAATTGATATAAACCGGTTAGGCAAAAAAGTACAGAAAAATTCCATTTGCACTTGATTTTCCGGTGTGAATATTATATGATATAGTGTGTTGAGCGCCGACGGCGTTATCTCGGCGCATTACAGCACATTGTTTTTAAAATTCGGCCAATTCCGGCCACTTACAAATGAAAAGGAATATCGCATTATGATGGACACAGTTAAGATCGACAAGAAAAACGTAAAGCTTATCGCTCACCGCGGGCTTTCCTCGCTCGAGCGGGAGAACACCTGTCCCGCCTTTGTTGCGGCGGGCAACCGTCAAAGCTATTTCGGTATCGAGACCGATGTACGCCGTACCAAGGACGGTCACTATATCCT
This sequence comes from uncultured Lachnospiraceae bacterium, assembly GCA_964454825.1. Classification (GTDB taxonomy): domain Bacteria; phylum Bacillota; class Clostridia; order Oscillospirales; family CAG-272; genus UMGS1312. Next base: position 4,789 of record CAYVUJ010000080.1, read on the forward strand.
TCTCCACGATGGAACCACTATCGGCTACTCCAAGTACGATCTCTGGCCGGATAAGTGCACCTATGAGGAGCTGAAGCAGGTGGTTTTCAGCGATGTGGACGGCACCTTTGACCGTACCGATATCCGCGTTGCGACGCTTCAGGACTATGTCCGTATCTGCAAGAAGTACGGCAAGATCGGAGTGCTTGAATTTAAGGATACCGACATGCCGCGCGAAGAGCTCGAGGATATCCTCGCCATCATCCGCGAGGAGGATTACATGGACGGGATCATATTCATCGATTTCTGCCTCAATAACCTCATCATGCTCCGCGAGATCATGCCCGATCATCCCGCGCAGTGGCTCCGCTGGGACTGGCAGGATGAGTATCTCGATGAGCTGGTCAAGCACAACCTCGATCTCGACATCGCTTATGGCGCGCTGACCAAGGAGACTATCGACCGTGTCAAGGCGGCAGGGAAAAAGATCAACATCTGGACGTGCGACAACGCAGACGACGCCGCAAAGTACATCGATTACGGCGTTGACTTCATCACCACCAACTGCCTCGAGTAAAGTCGGCGGAATATTCCGGAGATCAATAAACCACCCCGTGAGAGTACCTCGGGGTGGTTTTTCGCCAGAGAAGTGTTATTTCATTCTGTATATACCGATTTCGCCGGGCCTGAGCTTTTCGAGCGCGTCTGTGATCCTGCCGAGTTCCGCAATCGCTTCCTCCTCAGTCGCATAGTTTCCTAAGCGCTGTGTCATACCAGGGACTGTGGCTACGGTGATACTGGTGCCGTCCCAAATGTCAGCGCATACAAATTCTCCCAGGTGTTTCCGGTCCTGAGAAAGAATGTACAGCTTCGGGCCGGAGCTTTGAGAACGGTTTTGCTGTAAAGCCTCTTCGATTGTGCCTTCGATATCTGCGTTATCGACCGCATCTTCGACAGCACTTTCGACATCGTCCTTTATGTCGTCGACCGCATCCTTGACCGCCTCAGCGACAGCGCTCTGAATCGCCTCTTCGAGGCCCTCGATATTCTCAATATCCATGGTAATTATCCTTTCTTTAACAAAATTTTAGTACATACTGTACAACCTGTGCTGTGCATATTGTAGCATGGCTTTGCTCGAAATACAAGTTTTTTTGAAAAAACGACAAAAATATTATCGAATACAGTAATATCTGCAAGGACACGAGCGCCCGTGATGGGGTATAATGAGAGCACAGAAAGGAGATGACTTTATGGAAAACAAAAATTTAATCGACAAAGCCATCAGGTTCATTCAGAAGAACCCCAAGGAAAATCTGTCTCTGCAAAACATCGCGGAAAATGCGGGCTTTTCGCTGAGTTATTTCGATGCGGTATTCAAAAAACATACCGGATACACGCCCGTTGAGTATGCCCGCGTCTACAAGCTCACGCGAAGCGCGCTCGAGCTGCGCAGGACAGATCGGACGGTGCTCGATATCGCGCTTGATTTCGGGTATCAGAGCCCGGAGAGCTTCAGCCGTGCTTTCAAAAACTTTTACAGCATGACTCCCGCCGAGTATCGGGAGAAATACTCAGATCAGCCTGTAACATGGCACGATCTTT
>CAYVUJ010000081.1:0-6367 GCA_964454825.1 uncultured Lachnospiraceae bacterium
TTTGCGGAGGGGGTGCGGGGGAGGTGCTTTTTTCAAAAAGCATCTCCCCCGCATATCTCTTGCATATCTCTTTCTTACTTACTCACGCTCTCGAGCATAAAGCCCATCTCGCTGCGCACGGATTCAATGTCGTCATAGTCCTTTGTGAACTGGACGATGCTCGGCGCGATCCTGTTCGAGTAATCGCCAAGCGCCTTGTCGCGTCCGACGACTGCCTCGAGCTGGCGCAGATACTGGAAGTCCTCGATGCCGTCGCGCACCATCTCGAGTCGCTGTGTCGGAACCGGCACGTATCCCTCACCCCAGAATGTGCCCGGGTATATGAGAAGTCCGTCGCCGCCGTTTGTGCGCGTCAGATTTATCCTGCGGCTGTCATGCTCGCCCAAAAGCCACATACATGTCTCCCAATAAAGGAAGCCGTCGGAATTATAGCGGTACTGCTGCCAGAATACCACGCGGTTCCACGCGCCCTGATAGCTGTTGAAGAAATTCGCGTACGGATATTCCGGACCGACACAGATGTACCACCACATGCTGTCCCCGCGCGCGCGAAGCGCGTTATACCGCGGCTCAAAGTTGCCGTACGCTTCATACTGGCGCGGACTCATATAGTCTCCCCAAATCGGATAGCGTATCGGGTCCTCCTTCTTCTGCGCGTAGGTAGCATACTCGGTGAACAGCCCCGCGCCCGGACAGAACGCGTTGCAGTAATCGCTGAGAACGTCGAGCAGATCACGGTTCTCTTCGTTTATATAGCTGTTGCCGAACGGGACGATCGTCTTGAACGGCATGTCGTCCCCGAGTATCGCCTTTGCGCCGTTCCACTGCGCTATTATCATATCCGCGCCGGACCTGCCCCACGGCTCATCGACGGTGTAGATGTACGCCTTGTCAAGCCACGCCTGCTTTTGCGACAGCTTGTCGTATGTCGCCCGGAGCCTGTCTGTCGTCCGAGCTATATTTTCGCTGTTGAACGCATCCGCGCACCGTCCTTCAAGGGAGACGAACGCCGTCTGGCGGGGATCGTCCATATACCTGTCGGCCTCGCTGCTTGTGATATCGTACGGGATATGCGACGGACTTATCTTGTTCTTGAGGGCGAATTCGTACCACTCGTCCCGGAAGATCGAGGGCCAGGCATCGCCGTTATAAAGCTCGAAGAATCCCGCAATGCCGGACGAGCTCATGTTGAAGAGCGACGCGCACGCCGGGGTCTCGCTGAGGGTGAAATCCCACACATACACACGAAGCGTCGCGCGCTTGATCTCATTGCCGCCGGCATCCTTCACACACACCGGCGCGCTGTAATAGCCCGCCTTCGTGTCGGCGGTGGTCGTGACCTTCACAAAAAACGACTGCGACTCGCCCGCGCCGATATTGAACGTGCCGCGCAGCTTCGGATACGGGTCCGCCCACCATCCGCCGACGGTGTTGGAGGTATCGTCGCTGTTCAGGTCTCTGAATTTGACGATGTCGTAATAATAGGCGTAGCGGATCTCCTTTTCGAGCACGTCGCCGGACTCGTTTTCCAGATCGCCCACCTCAAGGGTGAGGTCCTTCTTCTCCGCCGACGAGGTGAGGACGATCTGCGCGTCCTCGAGCTCGTTCTTCGCCATACGGATCAGGCCGTCGGCGGTGCCGTTGACACAGGTATCGGTCTTGGCCACGCACAGCATGGACGAAAGAAAGCTCATTTCAAGCTCGTCGTCCTCCTTATCGGCGACGGCGGGACGGCCGGCGGACAGCTCCGCAGGCCAGCCGACGAGGTGACGCATTAGCCTGATCACGTCCTTTGTGGTGACCGAGCCGTCGTGGTCGGTATCCGCCGCGGCGACGCAGAGGCCGTCGGTCTGTTCGAGGACCGCGTGCATCGCGCCGATGACATCGCGGGCGTTGATCCTGCCGTCGGCGCACACATCGCCGGTGACGACGACGGTCGCGCTGTCGTCGCCGCAGGAGATCACGGCGCCGCTGGGGATCGTGTCGGCAAAGGTGAGCGCCTCGCCGTCGGCGTTTCTGAGGCTGACGCTGTCGCGGTTTTTGAAGCACGACAAGAGCTCGCTCGCGTTCGTGCCGGGCGCGAGCCTGACGACGCCGTCCGTCAGGACGAGGCCGGAGGCGGCGTCAATGTCGAAGGAGAGCGCGTCCTGTGCCGTGCCCGGCATGTAGGCGGCTCCGGCGAGCATTGCCGCCGCGAGCACACCCGTGAGAATTCGTTTGATCATGGCTGTGTCCTTTCTGGTATTTTTATTATTGCGGGGCTCTGCCCCGCACCCCGCCGGGCTCTGCCCGGAACCCGCCGGGGGACAATGTCCCCCGGACCACGACTAAGGGAAGAGATAGGGCAACTGCGCCGCGGTGAAGTCTGCACAAACCCGGTATCCGGGAGTCCAGAGGGACGAAGTCCCTTTGGTGGGGTCGAGGGGTGAAACCCCTCGTGGGTTTGGGCAACGCCCAACATCGCAGACCCCCGCGCGAGAGGCGTAAGCCCGAGCGCAAGCTCCGCCGGGGGACAATTGTCCCTTTGGAATCCCGACTAAGGGGAGGGATAGGGCAACTGCGCCGCGGCGAAGTCTGCACAAACCCGGTATCCGGGAGTCCAGAGGGACGAAGTCCCTTTGGTGGGGTCGAGGGGTGAAACCCCTCGTGGGTTTGGGCAACGCCCAACATCGCAGACCCCCGCGCGAGAGGCGTAAGCCCGAGCGCAAGCTCCGCCGGGGGACAATTGTCCCTTTGGAATCCCGACTAAGGGGAGGGATAGGGCAACTGCGCCGCGGCGAAGTCTGCACAAACCCGGTATCCGGGAGTCCAGAGGGACGAAGTCCCTTTGGTGGGTCTGGGCAAAGCCCAGCGGGGCTTGGGGCGGAGCCCCAACATCTCAGACCCCCGCGCGAGTGGCGCAAGCCCGAGCGCAAACCCCAGTCCGTCGCATATCCTTCCGGTTCACACCGAAGGACGGAAGCTTGCTATTGCATGGCTCTGCCCAGCCATGCGGCGGCGCCGCGGGGCCGGGGGGCCATGTCCCGACGAGTGGAGCATGAAATCATATGAACATTTTACACCAAAACAATAAGAAAGTCCATACCTTTTGTGAAAAGAAAACAAAAAATCACAAAAAACACCAAAAGGACCGGAGTGCTGCAAGCCGCCGACAAGCCGGTAGTTCAGGCGAAGCGGCAGCAATCGAATGCGCGCAACGTGCGGAGACGACCAGTCTTAACTTCAACACCCGGAAGCGCCGCGGACACAGCCGCCGCACGGGTGTGTCACGTCCCCTATGCCCGGAGGGACCCGGGGGCTTGACAAAAGCGCGCATATATGGTATACTTTTGTCATAGCTACGGTGCTGCCACGGTGATCATGCGCGGCGCGCGGACGAGCCTGCGGCGGCAATACTTACAGAAAGGTATCGATATCATGAAAAAACTCAGTGTTTTGCTTTGTGCGATCGCGCTTGCGGTGCTGTTTGCACTGCCTGTGTCGGCGGCGGAGCCGAGTCCCGCTACGGGAGATATGATGGTCATTGTTATTATCGCGCTGGTCGTGGCGGCTTGTGCTATTGTCGGCACACTCATCTACTCGAAGAAAAAGAAATAATGAGACTGCGCCGCCGTCGTGCTCTGTCATGACGGCGCGTTCTTTGCGACACTTCGCTCTTTGTGCCGAGGCGCTGTCTGCACCGAAGTGTAATTTGCGCTGAAGCGCTATTTGCACCGCAGTGCAATTTGCACCGAAGCGCAAATAGCACAAAAGTCGCACCCGGGACAAATACAATACGAAACGTCAGGAAACACCGCAAGGTCGGCCCTGCCGTTTTCTTTTTGCGCACCGATCACAAAGTGCACAACATTTTGGTCCAAGACGGTTGACTTTCTGTAGGGTTTGTGATAGTATTAATAATAGGTAGTGATGTCTTATTTTAAGATATTAAAAATGAAGGGAATTTGAATCAATGAAAAGATTTTTTGCCTCATTACTCGCGGGTGTGATGCTCGCCGGGGCCGCCTACATGCCGGGCACGGCACAGGACGCGCTCTCCCTCGACATCGACGCCGCTTCCGGTCTCGTCCTGACCGACGGCGTCGCCGAGATCTCCTACGGAACGAGCGCCGGCGAGCTTTTGTCGTGCTTCAAGAACCGCGCCGCCGTCAGCCTTAAAAACGCCGAAGGCGAGGCGCTCTCCCTCACCGACACCGTCCCCAGCGGCGCCGCGATCTCCTGCGGAGACGACAGCGCAACCGTCGCCGCCACCGGCGATGTGTACGCCGACGGCAGGATCAACGCTCGTGACATCATCGGCGCGATGCACACGATCCTCGGCCAGACCGACGGTCTCTGCACCGTGGCGGCTGACATTGACCGCGACGGCGAGGTAACCACAAAGGATGTGATCAAGCTCATGCGCCGCCTCGTCGGCTGGAGTGAGGATCTGTCCGGCGACCGCCCCGTCGCCGCCGACAAGGAGGACAGCGAGATAACGATGTACTTCGACTCGATCCTCCACCGTATCGGACAGAGCGACACCAACGTCTACGGCAGCGTCTCCGGCCGCTACTACACTGCGAAAAACGAGCTTGAGGACGCGCAGATCGTCCTCACCTCGAGTGCCGAGAAGAAGGACCTGACCCTCGAGGTCACCACTCCGACAAGCGAAAGCGGTGCGACCCTTGCCCACGAGGTGCGCTATGGCTACTACTACGATCTCAAGATATTTGAATCCCCGCAGCAGGCCGCGCTGAGCGGAAACTTCGACATTTATACCCAAGACAACTTCACCGACCCGTACCCGCCGTACAGCGGTGCGTTCAATCTCGGCAAGAATGAGTCGAAGTCCTTCATGGTCCAGGTCGACGTCCCCGCCGACGCTGAGAGCGGGTACTACAAGTCCGACGTCATCCTGAGAGACAGCGCCGGAAATGAGATCAAGCGCGCCGAGCTTCGCTTCTACGTGTGGAACATCGTCCTCGACGAGGAGACCGCCTGCGACACACTGTTCTGCACCTGGAAATTCGGCGTTGCGGGACATTATGCCGGCGTGTACGGTGCGCAGGTCATAAACGATATCGACTGGGACAAGGTGTACGCAGAGAATTTCTACGAATACATGCTGAAAAACCGCATCGCGGGCTACGAGCTTCCTTACGATATCAATGACTCCCGCGCCGACAAATATATGTCCGACCCGCGTGTGACGTCATTTGTCTCCTTCGGCGGAATGGAGCAGGTCGACTGGAATGACGAGTCGCAGCGAAACCGCCTCAAGTCAAGATACGACAAGCTGAGAACGAATGAGACGTGGCTCGACAAGGCGTACATCTACACCGTGGATGAGCCGGCGGGCCTCGGCGGATCGAATATGGTCATCAACCAGTGGAAGCAGGCGGAATCCGTGCTCGGCGAAAACCCCAAGCAGGACAGAAAGATATTCCAGACCATCACACCCTTTGCAGACTGGTATATCGACGAGGTGGGCAAGAGTCAGCTCGAGTATCTGTGGGATTACTGCAACGGCTTCTGCCCGTGCTCGGGGACATTTACGCCCACGGATATTCCGGCAGAGCGCCGCAAGGATCCGCTCATGTATCCTTCGTGGGGCGAATACAGGTCCGAGAAGCAGATAAAGCAGTACGGCAATTTCCAGCCGCGGTATAGCAATCTCCGCACGCGCGGCGATCACATGTGGTGGTATATCTGCTGCTCGCCGGAGCTTCCGTATGCGAATTTCTTCAACAATTATCAGTGCGCACCGTCACGCATGGTGCTGTGGCAGCAGTATTGCGTGAACTCGGACGGCATTCTGTATTGGGACACGGTGCTGTGGCAGATGGACGAGCACGACCCGAGAAAGATCAATCTCAACCGCACGAACAATCACGGCGACGGCCTTTTGGTGTATGACGCTATGATGTGGGGCGCGTCCGAGCCGGGGCTTGTGCCGACAGCACGCCTCGAGGCGGTACGCGACGGTATCGAGGACTTCCAGTACATGCGTCAGCTCGAGAAGGAGATCGGCCGCGACGCGGTGCTTGAGCTTGTGAACCGCATTACGACGGATGTCACGCATTACGAAGAGGACTACCGTCCGATGGTGAAAGCACGCACAGACATGGGCTTCATGCTCGAGAGCGTGAGCAAGTAAGAAAGAGATATGCAAGAGATATTGCGGGGGAGATGCTTTTTGAAAAAAGCACCTCCCCCGCAAAAACTTTTGAGAGGGGGAGGACGGAGCAATCGACTCGCGGCGAGGGCTGTGCAGACTCCTTGCGAAAGTCCGGAGGGGCGCCCCCTTTGGTACAGTTGCGCTCGGGCTTACGCCACTCGCGCGGGAATCTGCAAGGTTGGGGCTCATTGAAGTTCCTGATAGGCT
>CAYVUJ010000082.1:0-6363 GCA_964454825.1 uncultured Lachnospiraceae bacterium
CGATCTGCGCGACGAACTCCAGAAGGAGCTTGCCACGCTCGAGGCGAAGGTTGCGGAGGGCGGCGAGACCGCTTCCGAGACATACGAGCGCCTTGCCCAGCTCAAGGCCGATGAGCTCAAGACCGAGAACCGGATCATAGAGCTCGATAAGGTCTGTGCCAATGTGGAGATCACAGTTGAGGACCTTGCGCAGGTGATCGAGATTTGGACCGGGATTCCGGCTGCCTCCATCAAGGAGGATGAGTATGAGGGTCTCGAGGGCCTTGAAGCGAGAATACGCGAGCGCCTCGTCGGTCAGGACGACGCCGTGAACGCGGTCTGCCGCGCCGTGCGCCGCGGGCGCGTCGGTGTGTCGGCAAAGAGAAAGCCGGTGTCCTTTATCTTCGCCGGACCGACCGGCGTCGGAAAAACGGAGCTCGTGCGCGTGCTTGCGGCGGACCTCTTCAAGACTCCGGACAACCTCATCCGCCTCGATATGAGCGAGTATATGGAGAAATTCTCCGTCTCGCGCCTGATCGGCTCGCCCCCCGGCTATGTCGGCTATGACGACGCGGGCCAGCTCACGGAGAAGATCCGCCGCCGCCCGTATTCCGTCGTGCTCTTCGACGAGATCGAAAAGGCGCACCCGGATGTCATGAACATCCTGCTTCAGATCCTCGACGACGGCCGGATCACCGACTCCCAGGGACGCACGGTCAATTTTGAAAACACGATCATCGTGATGACGACGAACGCCGGTTCCTCCGGCTCCGCCCACCTCCCGGGCTTTGCGGGCGACGCAGGTACGCAGACGAAGGATCGCACGATGAAGGCGCTTTCGGAATTTCTGCGTCCGGAGTTTATCAACCGTGTGGATGAGATCATCACCTTCCATTCTCTCACGCATGAGAATTTCGCGGGTATCGCCCGGATAATGATGGAGGACCTGCGAAAGGCACTTGCTGCGCGCTTTATCGACGTCATATATGATGACGCTGTCTGCGATCAGATCGCATCGGGCGGCTTCTCGGAGAAATTCGGCGCGCGCAATATGCGCCGCTATATTCAGACGGAGATCGAGGATAAGATCGCCGCGCTCATTGTGGAAAGCCGCGGACGCGCGACGAATATTTCCGTGCGCGCCGAAAACGGCGAGATATCGGTCACAGCACTGTGATATCGTTTTTCAGGTCAAAATAAGTATAAGGTCAGGATGATTCGGATGGATAAGGACGTAAGCTGGCAGTATCTCTCAAAGGATGAGATAGTCTCCGCGTTCTCGACTGATGAGGCGCGCGGGCTTAAGGCATCCGCCGTGTCGCACCGGCGGGTGATGTTCTCTGAGAATTATCTGTGGGATGTCGAGAGGACGCAGCGCCGGTCCGTTGCGGTGAAATATATCCTCGACGGTTCGGTCGTTTTTCTGCTCGCAGATCTGCTGTGCGCCGCATTTGCGGGCTTTGATCTTCAGTTTGCCGTTATTCTTTTGCTGACGGTTTTGTTGGTGACCTTTCGTCTTGCCTGTGATTTCGTGCTCGAACGGCTTGCCCGGCGCGGCGCTGAGAGTCAGATACCCGAGGCGCTTGTTGTCCGGGACGCAAAGGCGCACCTTGTGTCTGCCGTCGATCTCGTTCCGGGCGATGTTGTCATTCTCTCGGAGGGGGATATGGTCTGCGCGGACATGCGTGTGATCTCGGCAAACGATTTTGTCGTATCCGAAAAAGGTGTAACCGGCAACGATATCCCCGTGGAAAAGACGGCTGATGCACTTTTGCGCCGGCCGTCCTCTGCGGAGGATGAGAATATGTCGAATATGCTTTTCGCCTTTTCCTATGTCCTCGGGGGGAGTGCGAGGGCGGTATGTGTCGCCACGGGAGATCACACACTTGCCGCGAAAAAAGGGCTCGTGCGGAAAATTCCACTTCATACGTTCAGCGCCGCAATGAAGCGGGCGGAGAGGCTGAGTGCGCTCACCTTCTCCGCATTTCTGGCCGCGGCGCTTGTCTACGTTTTTGTGGGACTTTTTGCATTTAAGGGTCGATTTGCCGTCACCGATATTTTTCTCAGAGCTCTTTCGTTTGCGGTCGCGTCATTCGGTACGGTGTGGCATATGATTCTTCTTTTTGCCTGCTCACGGAGGATGAGGCGCCTTTTTCACTCCGGAATACTGGCCCGTTCTCCTGATCTGTCCGATACTGCGGATAAATGCGCGGCGTTTGTATGCGGCGATGTGTCCGCGCTAAAAAAAAGACGCGGTGAACTGTACCGTGTTGCAGCCTGCGGCCGTTTTATCGAGGCGGACGAAGTGAACGGCGATGATGCCGATCTTCGCGAATTTTTCAAAATGTATGCGCTCGGGACGTGGACGGTCCCGGGGATCACTAATGCGCCGTCCTCCGTGCCGCTTCCGCGTCCCCTCGACTCGGCAATGGCCGATTATCTGCGCCGTGCAAAGTGCAGACCCGGGGAACTGACAGCACAGGTCGTGCCTGTCGGATTTGTGCCTAAAGGCGCGGAGAATATGCTCGATACCGCAATGTATTTCGAAAAGGGAGAGCTCCACGCTGTTTGCACGGGGGATGCGGATTCGATACTTTCCGTGTGCCGCACGGTGCGTCTCGACGGATTTGATGAGGTGCTGACCCATAATAAGCGCGAGCAATACCGCGAGATGGTACGGGAGCTTGAAAAAAACGGATACTATGTCACGGCGCTTGCGTACCGTCAGCCGCCGACAGCAAACATTTCCATGCTTTCGGTTATACAGAATTCCATGAGCTTTGCGGGATTTGCCGCTGTCCGCTCTATTCCGGGCCCGATGACTGCGGATATGGTCCGCGGCTTTTCGTCGGCGGAGCATTCGGTTCTGTGTTTTGCCTCCTGTCAAAGCGATGCGGTGTTCGCAGCGTCCGAGGGAATGTTGGAGGGAGCTTCGGTATATTCGGTGCAAAACGCCGACGAGGCAAATGCGCTCCGGTTTGAAAAGGGGAATAATTACGTTGTCTGCGTTGACGCCGAACGTGTCGGCGCAAAGGAGCGCGTCAAGCTTTGTCTCATAATAATACGCAAACTGCGTAAGGCCGTCGGCGATATCATCTTTGCGACTTCGGAACTTTCCGACGCGGTATTTGTCCGCGAGGCGAGTGTCAAGGTATGTCTTGTTCCGGAGAAGCGACTGCGCCCCGTGCCGTATTCGCTGAACGCGTCGGCTGATGCGCTCTGCCGTTCGTCATCCGGCTCGGTCGCATGCGCCGGGATGGCCGAGCTTCTCGCTTCGTCCGATGAGTCCGCGCGCATGGCCGTGGTTTGGAAATATTTGGTTGTATCACAGCTTCTTCGCGCCGTGCTGTTTATCGCAACGCTCTTTATTTCGTCTGTCATCCCCCCCGTGGTGTATCTGTTTTGGGGGCTCCTTCTTGACAGCGTACTTGCTCTCGTGATGCTGACGTCAAAAAGATTCGGTAAAATCCTCACACGGCAAAAAAAGACCGAAAAACAGAACCAAGGCAAAATACGACTCATGCATCGCAAAAATAATGCGGAAAAAGCTTGAAAATCACTGAAAAAAATTGAAATTTATAAAATGTACTTGAAAAATCCGTCCGTGTGAGATATAATTTGTAAGGTTAGGAATGACATCGGCATTTTCGGGCTTTGTCCGGGTGCCGCGTTCCAAGCTATCTTTGCCGCCAATGGCGGCGGAATGGAGAAAATATGGCAGACAACAACGAATGCACACATGACTGTTCCTCGTGCAGTGCCGACTGTGGTTCGAGAGTGCCCGAAAAGGACGCGCTCAATCCTCAGAGCACTGTAAAGCACGTGATCGGTGTGGTCAGCGGCAAGGGCGGCGTCGGCAAGTCGATAGTGACCTCGATGCTTTCCGTGCTGTTTCGCCGCCGTGATTTCGGCGTGGCGATTCTGGACGCGGATATCACCGGCCCCTCGATCCCCCGCGCCTTCGGAGTGAAGGAGAGGGTGATGAGCACCGGCGAAGCGCTTCTTCCCGTGCAGACCAAGACCGGCATCCAGCTCATGTCCCTCAATTTGCTTCTCGACGACGAGACCAAGCCCGTCGTGTGGCGCGGACCTATCCTCGCCGGCACGGTGAAGCAGTTCTGGACCGATGTGATCTGGGAGGATGTTGACTATATGTTCGTGGATATGCCGCCCGGAACAGGCGATGTTCCGCTGACGGTGTTCCAGTCCCTTCCCCTCGACGGAATCGTCGTGGTGACGACCCCGCAGGAGCTCGTTTCGATGATCGTGGAAAAGGCGGTCAATATGGCAAATCTCATGAACGTGCCGATCCTCGGCATGGTGGAGAATATGTCGTATATCAAGTGCCCCGACTGCGATAAGGAGATCCCGGTGTTCGGCGAGAGCCACGCCGAGGAGCTGGCCGAGCGCTTCGGCATCGATCTTCTTGCGCGCATCCCGATCGATCCCCGCCTTGCGCCGCTTTGCGACAAGGGCATCATCGAGCTGATGGAGAACGACTACCTCGACGCCGCCGCGGATAAGATCGAAGCAAAGATCGCCGCAAAATAAGTTTATAAAAATTATAAATAAATCCGCCTTAGGAGGACAAGAATCAAAATGAAAAAGAAAATGACGACTGTGGCGTTTAACGGCACTAAGGAACAGGAAGCGGCTCTCGACGCCGTTATCGAGGAGCTCAAGGGCGACAAGGGCTGTCTTATGCCTATCATGCAGCGCGCACAGGATATCTACGGATATCTTCCGGAAGAGGTCCAGCGCCATATTGCATTTGCTCTTGACATTCCCGTGTCCGAGGTTTACGGCGTTGCGACCTTCTATTCGCAGTTCCTTCTCAATCCGAAGGGCGAGCACCCGGTTGCCGTCTGCCTCGGAACCGCTTGCTACGTCAAGGGCTCCGGTAAGCTTATGGATAAGCTTGAGGAGATCCTCGGCATCGGCAACGGCGAGATCACCGAGGACTGCAAGTTCAGCCTTGATGCTACCCGCTGCATCGGTGCCTGCGGTCTTGCACCCGTTCTGACGGTCGGCGAGGATGTTTACGGACGTCTTGAGCCGAATCAGATCGAGGGCATAATCGCTAAATACAGATAAAGAAGGATAAGGAAAGCGTATGAAAATCCGTGAGATAAAGGATCTGCTTGACGCGGAGCTTATATCCGGCGAGGATCTGCTTGACGATGAGGTGTTTTCCGCATGCGCCAGCGACATGATGAGCGATGTTCTCGCCTTTGTTAAGGATCAGGGGCTTCTTCTCACCGGGCTTGTCAATCCGCAGGTGATCCGCACGGCGGAGATGATGGATATGCGGTGCATCGTCCTTGTGCGCGGGAAAAAAGCCACGGCGGATATGGCAAAGCTCGCCGAGGCATCCTCGATCGCTCTGATGGAGAGCGCCTCACGGATGTACGATGCCTGCGGCATATTGCACACAGCCGGTCTGAACGGCACTCCGGTAAGCTGATATGTCAGATAATCTGAAATTTCATTACGATGTTGACGGGGAGAACTTCTCCTCAGCGGGGCAGGCCTCCGTCAACGTCAAGAAGGTTCTCCGGAATCTCGGCTTTTCGCCGGATGTCATAAGACGGGTTTCCATAGCAATGTACGAGGGTGAGATCAATATGGTGATCCACGCCAGCGGCGGCAGTGCCGATGTCGAGGTCACACCGGATGAGATCATTATCGTTCTTGAAGATACCGGTCCGGGAATCCCTAATGTGGAGCTTGCACTCAAGGAAGGATATTCGACCGCAAAGGACAATATCCGGCAGCTTGGGTTCGGCGCCGGAATGGGACTTCCGAATATGAAAAAGTACACAGACGACATGCAGATCGACACCGAGGTCGGAAAGGGAACAAAGATCACGATGAAGGTCCGCGTCTGATACGAAAGCGGAGTGTGACAGATGGCCTATCAACATTCTGTGTCACTGGACAGTACAAAGTGCAATGGATGTACCCATTGTTTGAAGCATTGCCCGACTGAGGCGATACGCATTCGGGACGGTCTTGCGCGCATCGATTCCGAAAGGTGCATCGACTGCGGAGAGTGCGTCCGTGTGTGCCCTCATAAGGCAAAGAAGGCAAGCTACGACTCTCTCTCATCGATGGATGTCTTTAAGTATAAGATCGCGCTTCCCGCGCCGAGTCTGTACGGGCAGTTCGATCACCTTGATGACATAGATCACATCATACAGGGACTGTACGATCTCGGCTTTGACGACGTCTTTGAGGTCGCAAAGGCCGCGGAGCTGTGCTCTGAATATTCGAGAGAATATCTTAAAAACAACGATGTGGAAAAGCCTGTGATAAGCTCCGCCTGCCCTGTGGTTGTGCGGCTTATCCGCATGCGTTTTCCGTATCTGTGTGACAACGTCATGC
>CAYVUJ010000083.1:0-3907 GCA_964454825.1 uncultured Lachnospiraceae bacterium
TATTGATTTCTATGGGATATAGTTTATTAGAATACTCAAACAGGGTGAAATCTTTTTGATTATTTTTCACAACAAATACAACATTATCAAAATCCATATGGTTAGGTATAGGAATAGAGGAAGCATTTTTGGGAATTTCTAATCGGATAGTGTCTATTCCATAATAGCTTAAGTTTACACCATCGTTTACTGCCTTGATGTGAATATCCCTTATCTTTTCAAAATTTTCGTAATTGAATTTTGAATAATCAATATTGATATTATGAATAAACAAGCTGTCTGCCTTAATAGAAAATGAGATGAAAATTATAATTAAAAATAGTAGATATATTCTCATCTTGCTAAGATGTATTGTATGTATAGTCGAACTATCCAAATACCCAAAGTCTATCTATTGTCAAAATAACCATCAAAATTCCTAATCATAGCACGGACAATAGAAATTTCTTTGGAATACAGGTTTTTATGAGAAATTAACCAATAAAAAATATAAAAACACCCTAAAATTGACCCGAAAATTCGTCTTCTTGACCATCCGAAATTGCGCATATATTGGTCATTATACCCACTAAACCATTTACTGTCACTGTTTGAATTAAGCGAAGCAATAATTTCAGGGACATAATAAAGTTTTAGTTTCATCTTTCTGCATTTTAACAGAAAATCAATTTCCTCACCGGATCCATTGCCCGTGCCGGAACCAAGCATAGTGTCAAAGTGAATATCTTTGTTTACAATGTGTTTTTTTATAAAAGTTATTTGGACAGAGCTTGTTTTTAATATTTCCTTGAAACCTATCTTGTGTGATTGATTTGGATATATTTTATCAATACGTTTTACATAAAATGTTATGACAGAGGCTTTGGAATTTTTAGCGTAAGCTTGAAGAATTTTGTAAGATGCATTATCGTCTAGCACTTCATCATCGTCGCAAATTTGACATATCGCATCGTCAGGCGCGTATTTTATAGCCATGTTGCGGCTGCGGGATAATCCGCGTTCCGTAGTGTTTATGAATATTGCGTTGTGTCTATCGCCATCCGACGATTTGAAAGTATATTCTCTTATATCATCTTTGTCACATTGGTTTATAACGACCACATCCGATCTTACATTGGTGCGATATATGATAGAATCGTCAGTCTCGTTCATGCACGATATTAAGACAACATGTTTCATAGTTCTTGATCAGAGTTTCTGTTTTGATTAATTCGTTTTTTTATTTGTTCAATAAAAACCTCGAAGCTTTCAAAAGGCCGTTTTTGGTTTTCAAAGAATTTATCTAAGTGATTTTTTAGCCTGAAATCTATATGCTTCTTCATCTCAGGATGTTGCTCCACGTCTTCGCGGCTCATAAACAATGTCCATTCCTCAAAGAAAACATCCATTGCCGGAAGCTTCCCAAATTTATAATAGTACTCTACCCCAACTTGAATTGCGTCGTCAATACATTCTTTTTTCCTACGGTTATAATATTCGTCTATAGAGCAAATCCGTTTACACGGAATACCGGCAGCCAATGAATTGGGTGGAATGGATTTAGTAACGATTGACCCTGCGCCGATACAGCAATTATCTCCGATTGTTACACCTCTGGTAACTAGTACATTGCGTCCGAATGTACAATTATTGCCAATCACGACCTTGCCATATGCCGGGACAAAATCATGATACAACTCACGGAATACTCTTGTCATAAAATCGTGGGTCATAATGGCAAAGTTGTCATTAAATCCACAGTTGCTTCCTATTGTTATGAGCCATGGACGGTTTAAGTCGATTTTTGTGTGCGCTGGATAACGAAACACTGTATCCTGCCCCACTGTCACACCGTTGGCCCTTAAATATTCAACAAATTCTCGAGGCGATCTGCTGCCATAGAATCGATAGCTTCTTTTAAAATTTGTCAGCAACTCAAATAACCGATTTATTATTTTCATGATTCACCTTTTATGTGTAGTATTATACTCCGCTTGACCGGATTCCAAAAATATTTAGGAGATTTGAACGAGTAGTTCATCATAACTTTAAATGCTTTGAAAAAGTGCATGTTTTTCAAGTGGCTTAAAAAAACTGGCGCATAATGAACGGCATAGACATCATTTTTATATCCAGGACTTTCCTTGTCATATTCTTCTATGAAGTTGTCAAATGTCTCAAGGAAATGTTTCTTAATATTTTCTAACCTGTCACCTTTGGGAATGTTTTCCCCGGCGTTTCTTCCAAACTCTGTAACTGGGATCTGTAAAGCTCCTATCTTATTGCCGGATTTAAAGAATCTCAGCAACATCTCGTAGTCCTGATGTCGGTAGAAGCTTTCATCAAATCCGTTTATTTCCTTTAGCGCCTCTGCTCGGAACATCAATGTAGATGTCTGTAAATAGGTTTTTAAAAGCAAAAGTTCTTTCGATAAATCCCCCTCGCTCAAGTCTTTCTTGACAATCTTGCCCGAACGCAATATTTGGCCATACACCGCATTGTATTCCAAGTGAGATTTTAGAAAATTGAATTGCCTTCTAAGCTTCCCCTCTAAATATTTGTCGTCATCGTCCAGAAAAGCGATGTATTGTCCGCTTGAAGCATTAATGCCTGTATTTCTCGCGGCTGCTCCATTCTTATTAAAAGGGTGACATATGTATTTTACCCTTCTATCATTGGCAAATAAGGTCATTTCATTTTCAGTATTCCTTCGCCATAAAGAGTTAGGGTCATTGTCATCAACAACTATAACTTCCAAGTCAACGCCATCCTGTGTCAATGCTGACTTGATAGCTTCAATCAGTCCACCGCGATTGTGATAAGTTGGAATAATTACTGATATCAGTTCCTTCATGAATTGCTTTTGATTAATTGATAGTGATGGATGTTGACAGTTGTATGAGATATATCCATCTTGCTGCTAAAGTTTATTGTCAGAAAAAGGAAGAGCCAATATAGTGGCAGGTCTATGATAGTGGTTGAAAAACTTCCAAATATCATGTATTGAATGTACAGAATGGGAACGATTGCATAAGTAGGCATGTACTTTATGATGCGCCATGCCTTAATCATACCGATAATGTTAAAAATAGTGAATGACAAGCCTCCTAATATCCCCATGCCCATAAAAGCCTCAAGGTATATGTTATGCACATAGATTTTTCCGGGCACAAGAAAAGAATAGCCTGTAAAAGGCGACTCAAGGAAATATAACATGCCTTCATCATAAAGAGAATCTCTACCGGAAGTTTTATTTGTTATACTTCCGTCTCCAAAGAAACTGTCATAAATACGATTAAAAGAACTGAATCCCAAAGATGAAAAATATTCTGAGAATATATTCAGCAAATAGAAAACAAGAAGCAGTAGCACTACAATAATTGGTAACAGTTTTATCAATTTTTTTGCCGATTTTACTCTTGCCGTAGCATAGAACATTAAACAAATTATCAATGCGAGAAAAGGACTGCGCGATCCTGCAAAAGCGATTCCAACAAAACCTATTAAGAGTGTTAATATAAATAATCCCTTAAGCAACATCTGTTTAGTATTTACTATCAAAAAAAAGGAGATAAGGACAAGCGTAGTGCCAAGATGTCCATATTCTATTGAGAAAATTCCATAACCATTGTCAAATCTTCCATCATTTGATATCTCAACCTCCCCATGTAGAATTTTATTTATGGAAAGCAAAACACAGGTCATAAGTATTATTACAATGCATTTACACACCTTGTCTACGTCAATCTCCATTTTTATATGCCTGAATAGTATCGCAGGGAGCGCAATTTGAAAGGTATATACAAATATAATAGTGTAGTATGAACCGAATACAAAAAATGTTTTACGAGGATAAATGAAATCAACGAATAATCTTATCCCGAGTAATAGTATATATAAATATAAGGATATCCAAAACAATGCATTG
>CAYVUJ010000083.1:3917-6301 GCA_964454825.1 uncultured Lachnospiraceae bacterium
ATGGAGCACAAATAGTATCACCACAAGATAAAGACATAATAAACAAAAGCATATAATAGCAGTTGGGCAATTGAATTTGGTACAAATGCCTGGACATAATTTACTAATGGAATGCAGAAGAAGGCAACAGTGACCATGTTTGCTTTATTCTTGCAATAGGCTAATTCCTTCATTTAGTCGTGTGCAGTTTTGATGTAAAGGATATAAGAAGTCCCCTTACAATGTTTTTCTCGGCTGTATTAAGAGCACATATGTATGAAACGAATACAAGAAGCAGACATCCAAATATTGAAACGAGAATGATATTTATAATTGTAGGTGATACGACGTTACTACAGATGTAATAATATATTGTTATGATTAATGATGGTATAATTAATGCCATAATAACTTCTTTTACCCACGTCGTTTGTGATATGTCTGCCTGTCGCTTAAGTACAGGCAGTCTTAATACTGAACTCAATAATTCCATCAAAATGTAACTGTACATGGCACAGCGCAGATCAATTCCAATTCCAAGCAATAATGCTAAAAGAGGCACAGTCAAAATTTTTGCTGTGTCAACTGTCAAGGCATAAATTTTCAGCTTTCCTACAGCTTTATTGATTACACTCAGCCCAGTTGTAATTTGGTCGCATAAAGTAGCAAGAATTATGATCCGAGAAAATAATACAGCATAAGGCGGAATCTTGTTAAGCCAAATGGATAATATCTGTTCCATATAGAAACATAAGGGAATAACAGCCATAAGCATCATCAAATAACATAACTTACTTGCAGTCTTTGCATATTTGATAGCATTGTCACGTTTACCTTCCCCCTCACTCTTGATTATATAAGGATTGAAAGCATTAAGAATTGAGCCAGATATAAATATACACGCGGAATTAATTTGCACGGCAATTCCAAAGGAAGCATTTATCACTGTTCCAAAAAATTTGTTCAATGTTATCGCAGTGCCCTGATTCCTTCCGACTATCATTAAAGTAGAGTATATAACCCAGCTTGTAAAACCTGTCATCCTTTTTATTAAATGCGTATTCCAGTCTTTTGATTTTGGCAATTTACATTCAGGATATTTATAAAAACAAAATAAGGAGCAAGCTGCTAAATTAAAAATACTTATGGCGGTCAGTAAAACTGAATATTCAATGAGCTGGTCATTGAAAAAATCCCAATTGAGGATAACGATTGCAATTATAACTTTCAGTATCCCGTCTATTATATCTACTACCGAAATATAGACTAAGTTTTCATGAGAGACAAGCATCCCGCGAAATGGTGAGGTCAAACATGTGCAAATCACCATAAATATGACACATTGGTATGTGTATCTAGCAGAAATTAAATAATCAGATTGAATGTTCAGAAAACCATCAAACAAGAAAAGCCCGGTTATCTGAAGCAATATGATAAGAAAGCCTGATAAAATTAGGTGTAAAAAGATACTATTCCCAAACACCTCACGCAATTCGTTAATGTTGGATATGCCACGGTGATAAGATAAGAACCTTTGTGTGGTAGTTGACATTGCATTCACAACGAACGACAATAAGAATACAATACCAGCGACTAAGGAATAAATACCAAATCTGTTGTCTCCAAGTGCTTCCAGAATTAGTCGCGTACTGTAAAACCCCAATCCTACATTTATAATTGTCCTGATATATTGAGAGGCCGCATTGATGGCCATCAGATTTTGTCTTTTCACAAGTATTGACTCTTATCTAAGTTTTCTATGGTTTGAAGAATCAAAAACAAATAGTTCCACAAATGTTAATTTATCCGTTGAATCACCTCATATTTCGGGATAAATCATAATCACATAAATCTCAATTATTATATACTTGATCTATAAGTCAACGTAGTTCTTCTAATGTAATATCTCGATGTCCTTAAAAAATATCGGAATCCGCTTCTGTCAATTACAAAATATGTCGTTGCAGATGCTTCGCTTACGGCTGAGATTCCTTCTGATCTGCCGTATGAGTAATGATGCCCCTGTGGTACTCTCATTACGGAGAATGTATCCGTCGCCTCGGCCTTCCTCGCATCTAGGATGAGAAAATTATTGTTAATTCTTGGACAAAATCTTTAACTCAACTAATTGTTATCTCTTTCAAAACACATATGAATCTTAATAGAATTATTGAAGTCTTTTACCTGAAAAACTTCATCCTCGTATATTCCGCGAAAACAGCTTGGTTAGGATTACTAAATATCTACCTCTTGATTCATTGTTTAAAATAAGTTTTAAAGAAATGAAAGTATTATTTCCTTGATTAAATTACGTTGGCTTACTGACTTATAAAAAAATCAAATTGTCTCGAGCAGGTCGGGGTGGATGTAGGGGAGCATGATGAGGCAGATGCCTTCGATCTGCA
>CAYVUJ010000084.1:0-6296 GCA_964454825.1 uncultured Lachnospiraceae bacterium
GCATCATTCCGTACCTTTCGCAAAGTTCACGGACACGCTCAAGCTGTTCAGTGGTATTTCGCGTGGGCATGTAGGTGACAGCGCGCACTCCGGAGCGATACAGCTCATCGAAAAGCTCGTCAATGTAGTCGTCCTCAAACTTCTGCGCCGCCTTATCCCCGGTAACGGACGCGGTGACGTCCCCGAGGTATGCATAGCACAGGATCGCGCCGCACTCAGCCGCGAGCGAGACGATCTCGGCAAGCGTGGGGCATTCCTCCTCGGCGGGAACAAAGATCTGTTTTATAAAGGTGCTCTTGAGCACGCCGAGCACGGTATACTCCGAAGCAAGATCGCCCGCGCGCACGGAGAGAAGTCTCGATCTGTCCGCTTCTGAGAGCGAGACGCCGCACCGTTCAAGGATATCTGCAACATTGCCCATTGCAAGAAGCTTGCGCGAAACTGCAAGAGAGATATGCCGCTCAGTGACCGAGCCTCCGTTCGCATACTGCGACAGCGGCAGAACATCCTTGTCAAAGTCAAGAGATATCCCCGCCGGGGCAAGAATCGCACCGGCATTTTCGATCATCTTGCGATTTCGCTCATTTCGCTTTGCTCGAAAAGGCGCAAAATACTCATCCAGACGCTCGATATTCCGGTGAGGCACACCCTGCAGCGTCATATAGCTGACGCCGAGCTGATCGGGATTGTTGGTCCGACGGTCGACGAAGGCGGTATCCGCCATGCGGACGCGGCACTCCATGCCAACGGTGGTTGGGATGGCGACTATCTGTCCCGCCTCGATGAACTCACGCGCACCTGCGATGCTGTCGTGATCAACGATCCCGCAGGTCGAGAGGCCCTCAGCGCGTGCGGCGTACACCGCCGCCGTGGGTGAATACGGCGAAAAAGAATATGTCGTGTGGATGTGGTTGTTTATATACTCCGGCACTGAAGGCACAAAGGCGGCGCGCTGCACCTCGGCACGCAGATTCGCGAGCCTCTCTTGTGCCGTGGACGCGTTGAGCCTTTCAAGGATATCGTATACTATCATCAGCTCAACATGCACTGCCCGCCGGTGACGGGGATCGCCTGCCCGGTCTCATACTTCTGCTCCACAGCGTACATGAGCGCACAGGCAACATCCTCCGGGAGACATCCGCGTCCCATCGGGACCTTTGCTTCATAAAAGGCGCGCACGTCGTCGACGGTCTTTGCGCCCGGCACCTTGCCCGCGCGCAGATACTGGACGAACAGCCCGCGCTCGGGATCGGTCCAAAGCGGGCCGTCGAGGTAGTTGCCGGGACAGATCGCATTGACCTTGATATTGTATTCGCACAACTCGAGAGCAAACGACTGTGTGAGTCCGAGACCGCCGAATTTACTCCCGGCGTATGCGAAGTTCTTCTTCGATCCCTCGAGTCCGGATTTCGAGTTGATCTCAATAATGTCACCCATCCATGCGGGATCGGCCTCGTGCTGTGCCGCCATTATCACCGATGCATATTTCGCGCAAAGGAAGTACGCCGTGTAGTTGACGCTCGTTACGAAATCAAAATCCTTCTTTTCAAGCTCTCCGAGCGGTCCGGAGCGGACCACTCCGGCGTTGTTTACAAACAGATCGATCCCGCCGAACGCTTCGACGGTCGCGCCGACCATCGCCGCTACGCTTTGTTCATCGGTAACATTGACCTCGAGCGCGATCGCGCGTTCGCCGAGTTCGGCGGCGACCTGCGATGCAAGGGCGATATTCATATCGGCGATAACGACAGCTGCCCCCTCGGCATGAAGTATTTTCGCAATACCGAGGCCGAAGCCCTGAGCACTGCCTGTTACTATCGCAATCTTTCCGCTGAGGCGCCCCGGCGCTGTTGGACGGTCGTGTATGCGCGCCTTCGCCTCAGAGCACCATTTTTCCATTGAAATCATATTTATTCTCCTGAGTGGAATTCGGGGAAGTCATTCTCCCCCACATAACCGTACCGAAGACCCTGCCGGGCCTTCGGTACAATTTCGGTTATCTCTTAATAGTACGGTTGACCTCAAGCGGCTTATAGCCGGGGAGGTAATCTCTTTCGAGGCTGATCTCTCCCGCATCCATGCGGAAGATGCGGTCGGCGCGGGCCGCGATGTCAAGGTCGTGGGTGACCATGACGAGAGTCGTTCCGAACTCCTCTCTGGTCTTGAGGAGCAGGTTCAGAACCTCATCCGCGTTCTTTCTGTCAAGTGCACCGGTGGGCTCGTCCGCCATGAGGATATCAGGGTTATTGATCAGCGCGCGGGCGATCGCAACACGCTGGCACTGACCTCCGGAAAGCTCACTCGGAAGGTGGGACAGACGCTCACCGAGGTCAAGCACCTCAACGAGATGGCGCAGATTCTCCTGATAGCTCATATCCGGCTTGCTGCACATCATCGTGGGGATCAGAATATTCTCAAGCGCAGTAAACTGCGGGATGAGGTTGTGGCGCTGGAAAATAAAGCCCATGTTCTCACCGCGGAACTTACCGAGGTGATCGTGAGAGAGCTTGGTGATCTCCGTTCCGTTGACGACAACGGAGCCGGCGTCGGGCTTGTCAAGTCCGGCGAGGATGTGGAGCAGCGTGGACTTACCGGAACCGGAGGTACCGATTATCGCAACAAACTCTCCCTTAGGCACCTTGATGCCGACACGGTTGACGGCGGTGATAACGCTGTCCGACTGCTTATACTGTTTAATAAGGCTATCTGCTTGAAGCATGATCTCAGGCATTGTATATTCCTCTCAATTCTTTAGTATCGTTATTGTCTCGCTTACAGGACTATCAGTCCTCGCCGGAGCCGGCGCCGCCGTTCTCCAGAGTGAAGCGATTCTTGTAGTAGCTTCTGTAGGGCAGGTACGCGGAAAGGAAACCGCAGGCGACAGAGACCACAACGGAAGTCAGTATCGCGTACCAGGGCATGTAGAACGTATAACGCACATGGACATTCCCGACCGAGAATTTCGGCACGATTACGTTGAACACATAGAAGAGGACATAGCTTCCGAGGTATGACAGTGCAACGCTGACCACCAGTGAAAGCGCCGCCATCTGCAAACCGCCCTGGATGTAGATGTTCCTGATGTCTCTGACCCGTGCGCCGAGAGCCTGGAGAATATTGAACTCCTGCTCGCGCTTGAGATAGTAGAGGGACTGTGAGAAGAACCACATGATCGGAGAGATCACAAGAAGCATGACGGAGATAATGACGTACAGCTCACTTCTGTGCTTATCGTAGGAGATCGATCTTGTTGTGAGATTGTAGGAATCCTCGATGTCGACGCTGTCGTACTTGCGTCCCCAGTCGCGCAGATTAACCTCGATCTCAGCAACCTCCTCGGCAGTGAGCGAGGGATCGACGTAAATGTTGAGCTTCTGAGCCGAGAACTTCTGACCGGTGATCTGCTCATAGTTGTCGGTGTTGAAGTACATCGGAAGTGCACCGGAGGGCACATCCGTCAGGATCGCCGCGATTTTGAACTCCTTATACTCAAATGTATATGTGTCGATCTGAGCCTGAAGGAGCTTGCTGTCAGAAAGGTTGGAGTCGATCTTACCGGAGGTCTTAACGGGGATCGCCACCCAGATCGAATCGCCGACCTGATACTTGTATGTACGGATATTGTTGATCGAGTCGCCGACGATAACGAAACCGTCTTTCATGACGTCCTCGAGAACGCCGTCGTAGGAATAGCCCAGACCCTTGAGCACCTCGATCTGATCCGCGGTAATGCCGTTGTAGAGCACATTGTTTGTAGCCTTAACAGACACATCACCGGTAAAGTCCTTGCCGGAATACTTGACAAATCCGCCCTTGAACGCTTTAATGTCGGAAGACTGGACGAGAATGTGAGACTCACCCTTCTTCGTCTTGCCGGCCTCAACATAGTTCTCCGCAGCCTCGACTGCAACTATGCCCTTCTTATCTCCGAGCATACCGGCCGCATAGAGCTCGTCGTGCATCTCGTCATCATAATCGAGAGCGCCATACCCGAGATCAATCTTGAACTCTGCGCGCTGATAATCGAGGTCGGTCTTATAGATATCCGCAAGATAAAGACCCATGATGAAGATCGCGCAGAACACGATAGCCGTCAGAAGGAGGTTTGCGGAATACTTGCGGAAGCGCCAGCTTGAGATCGTCTCGTAGTATGAGGGGAACTTCTTCTGGAAGACGTTCTTGGAGTTCTTCGGGGAAGAAACGAGGTTGGAGTTGTCCTCGGTGACGATAAGAGTCATCGGCATACGCACAGCCATGACCCTCATCGGGAAGAACACCGCCACGGCGACGACAAGGAGCGAGAAGAAGAACACCTGCACGAACACCAACCACGGGAAGGTAAAGCCGAAGCCGGACGGCAGATACATAACAAACGCGATAACCGTGGAAAGGATCACCGCGGGGATGAAGCACAGCACGGTGATGATGAACATCTCCCAAAATGCGGTGTTGAACAGCATCTTGAAGTCCGCGCCGAAGGTCATATACACACCGTATGTAAACTTATACTGATTGACGCGAATATTGTAAAGCATCATCATAAGGAACACAGACAGCGCAAACAGCACGATGGTGAGCGTGTAATACACCGCCTGGTTCGAGAGAATGTTGTTCGACACATTCATGAGCGGCGAGGTATACATGAAGAACTCGTCCGTCTTAAGGGCATAGAGTCTTCCGTCCGGCTCATTGAAATAGTCGTCCTTGAAGCGCTCAAGATTGAGCTTTATCTCATCACTGCCACCCTTGAGGACAATGTACATATCGTAGCGCTTGTCGCCGTACATGTTGGCATACTCGGTGACCATTTCCTTATCGGCAACACCGTCGCCGTTGGTATCTCTCTTGAGTATGCTGTAATACTGGTCGTTGGTAAAAGCGTTACCGTCGTATGTCTTTACGGCGATCATCTGATCCTCATTCAGATTTGTAAGGAGAAAATGATAATCATATTCATCCGAAACAGAGTTGCGCTCTACCAGGTTGTTGTTATCCGTAGAGATAGTCATAACCCCGAAGAACATTTGCACGATCAGAACAGCAATAAAGAAAAATGCATACTGCTTAAAATTGAAAAAAATGCTCTTCCACGCAATGGTAAGACTTCTCTTCAGATACTCGATCAATCTTTCAAACATCCGAATCTTGAACCGGCAATGCCGGCCCTGTCCTCCTTATTTGGAATTTGCGCCGCGAAAAAACGCAGTCGCATCATTACGATAGGCTTGATTATATCACAATATCAAAAAAAAATATAGTCTTTTTTATGAACTTTGTTTTTTTTCGAATTTTTTCTGCGTTTTATCTTGACCTTTCGCACAATTTTCAGTAAACTATTTACAGTAATATCTCACGGAGGCGGACATGAGCTTTAAAAGAAACAGAAAATACGAGCAGATCGCTGTATATTCGGTCATTTCGATCGCAGTTGTGATCCTGTTTTATTCGATCCTGCACCGTTTCGATGCTGTGAGAGCCGGAGCAAGCTACGTGTTCGGGATCTTGTCTCCGTTTGTCTACGGGTTTATATTTGCGTATCTGGCAAATCCGCTGATGATGTTCATCGAGCGCAATGTTTTTCGCATACCGGAGAAGAAAAAGCGCCTTTATCGCATGAGGCGCGGCTTTTCTGTCGCCCTTACGGTGCTTGTGATCGCGCTGCTGTTCTTCCTATTCTTTATACTGCTTATACCGCAGATAACAAACAGCTACGACGATCTGCAGCGTCAGATCGGGGGATATCTCTCCTCCGCCCAGAAATGGGCTGACGATCTGGTCACCCGCTTCCCGCTGTTCAACGGGCGCTTCAAGTCCCTGAGCGAGTTACTCGATCTGACGGAGATCAAAGCGAAACTGAGCGAGCTGATCTCGAACTCCTACTCGCTTCTCTCGACAGCCGTAAGCGGCGCAATAACATACGCCGGTGCGCTTGTCGTCGAGCTTAAAAACATCTTTCTCGGCGTGATCCTTGCTGTGTATTTCCTTCTTGCGAAGGAAAAGCTTTGCGCGCAGATCAAGAAGATCCTGAGTGCCGTGCTCTCGGACCGTCATTTTCTGAATCTGTACAGCCTGGCGCGCCATTCGGACCGCTCGTTCGGACAGTTTTTGCGCGGCAAAATGCTCGACTCGCTGATCATCGGGCTCCTCACCTTCGCTGTGCTGTGGATATTCAATTTCCCGTTTTATCCGCTCATCGCGGTCATCGTCGGAGTCACAAATATTATTCCGCTTTTCGGACCGTTCATCGGCGCCATTCCGTCGGCATTCCTCATTATGATAGTTGACCCCGGGAAGCT
>CAYVUJ010000085.1:0-6221 GCA_964454825.1 uncultured Lachnospiraceae bacterium
CTCCTTTTCACCGTCGGCAAGTCCACGCCGGCGGCTCTTACTGTTTTTCAAATCAAGAATTCAGTCTCCGCCGCGATCGAGCACTGTGAGAAGCTCCGACAGATCGTCACAGACAATATCCGCACCCGCCAAAAGAAGCTCCTCGCGTGAGAAGGATGTGGTGACTGCAAGCGCCGTCATTCCCGCGCTCTTTGCCGCACGGACGCCGGAAAGTGAATCCTCGCAGACAATCGCCTGCGAGGGGGCGACGCCGCACCGCCGCGCCGCACAGAGAAAGATATCCGGCGCAGGCTTGGGCCGCTCGACATCAGCCGCAGACACGACGGAGGCAAAGCTCCCGGGCGTTCTGCCGAGACAGGCAAGGTTAGCCTCCACCTTTATCCGGTCGGCGGCGGAAGCGACGCTCATCATGACGCCGCGCCGCGAAAGCTCATCGAGAAGCGAAACACTCCACGGCATCACACGCACAAGCCAAGGCGCGTTCTCGCAGAAAAGACGGTACGCCTCCTCCTTCATCTTTTCCTCGTAGGGCACCTGGTGAGCCTCGGCAACACCGCCGACATACGCCCGGTCACCCATTCCGCGAAACGGTCGGAACTCCTCCGGCTGAGCCGATATCCCCCAGCCGTCGAAAAGCGCCTTCGCGGTCACTTGAGCCATTGCGTCCTCCGAATCCACAAGGACGCCGTCCATATCGAATATTACGAGGGCTGTCATTTTGTGAAATATGCGACCACGTCATCGATGGCGATCTCGCTCTGCGAGCTGTCCTCCATCGACCGGAGCTGAGCCTTGCCGGAGGAAAGCTCGTCCTCACCGAGTATCAGAGTATATTTCGCGCCGAGCTTGTCGGCGTACTTCATCTGCGCTTTAAGTCCCCGGCCGTTCACGTCACATTCCGCATAAAGCCCCGCGCGGCGAAGCTTCTCCGTAATGCCGAGTCCGGCCTTCTGCGCCGCATCTCCCATGGGGGCGACATAAAGGACCGGCGCCTCGATCTTTTCGGCGACGACACCGGACGCCTCCATTGCAAGGATCAGGCGGGATATACCCATGGCAAATCCGACTGCGGGAAGCTTCGGTCCTCCGAGCTGTTCGACAAGGCCGTCATAGCGTCCGCCGCCGCAGATAGTCGACTGAGCTCCTATGCCGTCGGCGATAAACTCGAACACGGTACGGGTATAGTAGTCAAGCCCGCGCACAATGTTCGAATCGACGGTATATTCCACCTCAGCGGCCCCGAGGCATGCTTTCAGCTTATCGAAATGCGCCTGACAGTCGCCGCAGAGGTTATCCACCGTCTTCGGTGCATCTGCGGCTACGGCGCGGCAACTTCCCTCCTTGCAGTCGAGCACCCGGAGCGGATTCTGAAGCATGCGCGTGCGGCAGGTCTCACAAAGCGAGCTCTCGTGTGCACGCAGATAATCAACCAGCTTTTCCCTGTATACAGGACGGCAGGAAGCACATCCGATGGAGTTGATATGGAGCGAAACATTCTTTATCCCAAGCTCATTTATAAAGCTGTTTGCAGTGGCGATCGCAGTGAAATCCGCGGATGCGTCTGCGGAACCGAACATCTCGGTGCCGAACTGGAAGAACTCGCGGCTTCTGCCCGCCTGCGGCTTCTCATAGCGGAAGCAGTTGATGAGGTAGAACAGCTTCACCGGCATCGTATCCGAGCATTTGCCGTTCTCTATCATCGCCCTGACAATTCCCGCCGTTCCCTCCGGGCGAAGCGCAAACGCGCGCTCTTCCCTGTCATGGAAAACGTACATCTCCTTCTGCACCACATCAGTGCTTTCGCCGACCCCGCGGGAATAAAGTCCCAGATCCTCAAATGTAGGAATTCTGATCTCCCGATATCCGTAACGCTTTGACACACGCCGGGCAGTCTCCTCGAGGGCGACCCATGTGTCGGCCTCGGGGGAGAATATATCCTGAGTGCCTCTCGGCTTCTTTATTTTTTCCATTCGTATGACCTTCCTTTCGTTTGAATTTTGTTCACCAGGTAAGTATACCAAAATAACGGCATAAATTCAAGTAGGAACTCCAAACTTTGACATCAAAACTCGCAAAAAAGGGTAAAATATGTGACAGGGGTTGATTTCGGGAGCGCATTTAGTGTATAATCTCTCTGTAAACATCCGGAAAGGAGGAAAATTGTGAAAAAAGCAAAGCACAGACGCAGCGCCGTCGTCGGTATCGGAAATGTCTTTCGCTCGGCAAAGGCCGCGTTCGACCGTCTGAATGAGGATCGT
The DNA here is from genome assembly GCA_964454825.1 of uncultured Lachnospiraceae bacterium. GTDB lineage: Bacteria > Bacillota > Clostridia > Oscillospirales > CAG-272 > UMGS1312. Next base: position 2,259 of record CAYVUJ010000085.1, read on the forward strand.
GTCACCGTCTTCGCCGCACAGTCGTCATATTTCTCGGTGATCTCCATTATCCCGTTTCTCATGCTGATCCTCAGTCTCGCGCGCATATTCCTCCCGGAATTTATCGACGCCGTTTTCATCGGCATCGAGCGCGAGCTGCCGGACAAACTCTCCTCCCTCCTGTCGATCGTTTACACCGAGCTTTCGGAGAAAGGCAGCGTATCGATCGTATCGATCTCCGCCCTTTCAATGTTCTGGCTATCCTCACGCGGGGTGGCCGCTATGACGCGCGGAGTAGCCGAGGTCTATGGGACCCGCGACCGCACGACCTTCATCTCGGAAACGCTGCATTCGATCATATACACGGTCATCATGGTCCTTGCTGTTATCCTGTCGCTCACCGTGCTCGTCTTCGGCGTATTCATACGCGATCAGACGGCGGCGCGTTTCCCGAACACCGCGGGGATATTCGATCTTATAATCCGTCTGCGTATGGTTATATTCTTCGTTTTGCTCGTGTTCCTGTTCTCACTGATCTTCGCCGAGGTCTCCCGGACCGGACGCAAGAAGGGCATCGAACGCCACGAGGTGCCCTCCGGCTTCAAGGCTCAGCTCCCCGGAGCATCCGTCGCCGCCGTCGGCTGGATGGTTTATTCCTTCTTCTTCTCGCTGTACATCGAGTATTTCCCGAGCGCGTCGTATATTTACGGAAGCCTTGCCGCCGTCATACTTTTCATGCTCTGGCTGTACTTCTGCATGGTCATATTGCTCGTGGGCGCGGAGATCAACAAGGCGATCCTGCGGTCCGGAAGGGGCAAATCTGCGAAATAAAAACCTCATGCTTAGCATGAGGTTTTTTGGGGCAAGTTCACACGGTGAGGATGAATCTGATGTCGCCGTAAGTAACATCAAAGAACACCAGACCGTCATACCCCTTCAGCGACAGCGCTTTTGCCGCACCGCTCAGACTGTAGCAGTACAGTGTGACAGTCATACCGCCGTCAAGCTCTCTCTGCTCCGTGTGGCATTCGACACGTCCGCCGCACAGTTCGTCCGGGAGGTCAAAATTTATCGAGAAAATATCGAACGAATGGCCGGACTGAACAACTTTTATCCCCACAAAATCCGTTTCGCCCGGCAGCTCGATCACCTCGGTGTGCCCCCCTGAGATTATTTCAAATTTCATAATCTTCCACCGAAATCTGTGTTGAAACGCCATCCGCCTGTACATCTAAAAGTGTTCCGACGACGCCCTCCTTTATCATACCAACCACCGTTCCAATTTGATTAACAGCAATGTCGTTGCCGAGCAGTTCGCCGAGTGTTCCGTTTTCGTGTGCCTTCATAATCACATTCACCGGAATACGTACGTGCACATTAACAGGTGGTCCTGCCACACCCTCATCTGTCTCGACGCGGATCACCAAAATGCGCCGGCTGATCCTTGCCGCGTCTGCGTCGGTCTCCACCGGGAGGCGTCTCTCACCCTCGAACAGCTCATCCGTCGATACACGCAGAACCTCCGCGAGCTTTTTTGCACACAGAAGATCGGGGTACGACTGGTCGTTCTCCCATTTTGAGACTGCCTGAGCCGTTACATTCATTTTTTCAGACAATTCCTCCTGTGTCATCCCCGCTTTCTTACGAAAAAATGCGATATTTCCACCGATAGTTTCCATTTGTCCTTGTCCTTTCATATTGATTTTTCATTATGCATGTATTCAATGAAGGCCCTCATGTGCCTTTATTATACATCGTTCTTTGCGTTAAGTAAACATACCGGCTGTTGATAATCGCGTTTTTGCTCAACTGTCTGTTGAATACTCTCCGCCCGAAGAGGTCTGACAGCTTGCTTTTTAACCGGATAACACCAGCCATTTCGCACCTTGTGCAATTTCCTTGTAATTTCCGCATTTTCATGGTATAATAGACGCGAAAAGCATGCTTCGCAAGCTTTTGACGGCTTTGCCGTTCCCGCGCTTTGCGCGGGCGCGTCTTTTGACGGCCTCGCAAAAATGCCCTTGCAAGCAAGCATTTTTGCTTCGTGATATAACAGACGCGCAAAATCATTGCAGGGTACAGATCTTTCTTGCGATGTCGGCTCCGCCTCCATCGTGTTTTCACGCGAGGTTGGAGGCTTTGCCTCCAAACCTCCAACAGGGGCTTTGCCCCTGTACCCCACCAAAGGGCCATCGGCCCTTTGGAATCCCCTATAACGCTCTCTCCCGAGTCTTTACAAGTCCCTTTCGGGGCCTGGTGTGCATGGCATAAGGCAAACTACATGCCGTGCTCGGGTTTTGGGGCAACGCCCCAACATTTCATGTTCCTGCTTGGACCCAAATCTAAAAAACGACCGACTTTACGTGAGGAATAATGACAAAAAAATCAACAAAAATCAAGCTGTCTGACCATTTTGATTACAAACGGCTGCTTCGCTTTGTCATGCCGTCCATTATCATGATGGTATTCACATCCGTCTACACTGTTGTTGACGGTTTGTTTGTCTCCAACTTTGTCGGAGACACCGCCTTTGCCGCCATAAATCTCGTGGCTCCTGTCACCAACGTCCTGGGCGGCATGGGATTCATGTTCGGCACAGGCGGAAGCGCACTTGTCGCCAAAAAGCTCGGACAAAAGAAAAAGGAGCTGGCGAACAGGTATTTCACCATGATGATATGGATATCTGCCATCGTCGGTATCGTTTTGTCCGCCGTCGGTATTGCTGTCATACGTCCGGTTGCGCTTCTGCTCGGAGCAACGGACGGCATGCTCGGGCACTGTGTTCTGTACGGCAGTATCACCATCGGATTCACGACCGCGTTCATGCTCCAATATTCATTTCAGGCGTTCCTGATCACAGCGGAAAAGCCGAAGCTCGGTCTTATATCGACCGTGATCGCGGGTGTGACCAACATGGTGCTCGACGCGCTTTTTGTCGCTGTGTTTAAGTGGGGCGTAGCCGGCGCGGCGATCGCCACCGGGCTCAGCCAGCTCGTCGGAGCGCTGATCCCGCTTGTGTATTTCATCCTGCCGAACGGCAGTCTGCTCCGTCTTGTGAGAACAAAGCTCGAGCTCAAACCGATCCTGCACGCCTGTGCAAACGGCTCCTCCGAGATGGTGTCCAACATTACCGCCGCGGTGATCGGAATACTCTACAATTTCCAGCTTCTCAAATACTCGGGAGAGAGCGGCGTTGCTTCCTACGGCGTGCTCATGTACGTGCAGTTCTTCTTCGTCGCGGTATTTATCGGATATGCGATGGGAAGCGCGCCTGTCATCAGTTACCATTACGGAGCAGACAATCACCCTGAGCTGAAAAACCTTCTTCGAAAGAGCAATGTCCTCATGTTCTCGATCGGCGCGGCAATGGTCGCTACAGCACAGCTTCTCGCCTCACCGCTCTCGAAGCTGTTTGTCGGTTACAACGCACAGCTTTTTGAAATGACGCGCCACGCTCTGCGCATTTCGACCGTGGCCTTTATCGTCGTAGGGTTCAACATTTTCGCCTCCTCGTTCTTCACCGCCCTCAACGACGGCGGCGTATCGGCGATAATATCCTTCCTCCGAACCTTCATTTTCAAGCTGACTGCGGTGCTCATACTGCCGTCACTGTTCGGGATCGACGGGATATGGTTCGCCGACGTCACGGCGGAGGTCTTTGCGTTCGTCATATCGCTGATCTTCATCTTTGCAAAACGCAAGAAATACCATTACATGTGATCACAAAGCACATCTGCACGAAAAAGGCCCGGGGATGCATTACGCCGTCTCCCGGACCTTTTTATATGAATCTATTTTTCTCAGAGCATCTTCGCTCTCAGCTCGGCGCCGGACATGGGCGAAAGCTCCGCCGGAGCGATGTCAAGGATCGTGATGCATCCCGCGTCGCCCTTTGCATTCTTTCTTGTGACCGCACGGGCGCATGCCACGAGCACACTCGCCGTGAACTCCGGGTTGGAATCGAGCTTGAGAGTGTACTCTACG
>CAYVUJ010000086.1:0-3254 GCA_964454825.1 uncultured Lachnospiraceae bacterium
TCGCCCGGAGTCATTACATAGTGTTTCTTGAAGAAACCTAACTGTCTGAATGTACCGTTATAGTTACAAGACATGTTGGCAGTTGTAGGAAGTGCTGAATTAGACATTACATAGCAATCGAACTCAGCGACCATTGTAGTTTCTTCTTCGTCGAATTCAACCAAACGACAAACATTCTTCTGCATCGGGAACAAATCCAAATTAGAAAGAACACCACCGCTGATCTTATCAAGCGACTGAGATACTTCTGCAATATTTGAAACGATAGCATAGCTCAAATAAACCTGCTGATCCTGGTCAAAATTACCCGGTACAGGGTCCCCCTTAGCTGTAGCAAATGTTGTACAGAAATAAGGGTCATTTGACTTAGAAACAAATTCATCAAGAGGAACCATGTCGAAGTTAGTCTGCATATCTTCTTCGTAGATATAGAACTCTGCGTAAGAAGGCCATGCCACGATATAGTTCACGATACCCGTGTTCTGATCGTTAATGTCATAACGAGCCAACATGATCTGATTCAAATAAACAGGGAACTGTTCAAACGTCATAACTTCATCTTTCGAGTTCTTGATTGTGAAGTAATCTGTCATCTTAGCTTCCATGTTAACAATCACCAAGCTGTAGCGGTCGGTTCCGTCCTGATAGTCACGGCGAATAGCTTTCGTCATGTCTATTTCCTCGTAACGACCCTCCTGGAATTTCACAAGATTGTCATTAGCCTGACGTGAAAGACCCGTCATCTCCTGCTTTGGAGTAATCTCAAAGCCTGTTGTGTTGTAGCGTGGCGACACTGCAAAAGCAGCCGACACCATACAAACACATAAGCTTAAAAGTGTAAAAAGCTTTTTCATTAGATTTTGATTATAAGTGTAAATTAATTACTTGATTTTTATAAATATTATTCTTCAAAATGCGAGAAAACACATCTCGTTCCATTTTACGAAAGAAGTGCAAACAATTGTATTTACATTTTGCTTTGCAAAAATGCGAATCTTTTTTGAAATACACAACTATCATTGGCATTTTTTTAAACTTTTTAAGATTTGACCCTATTTATAGAGCCACAAAACCCGATTCAACCCGATAACAGGCGACGTTCTGCCTCATTCTCGATCGGTCAACTAAAGCTATACCTATAGAAAAAGTCTGAGACACTACTCGAAAGTAATGTCTCAGACAATATCTGAATCATGCAGCAAGCCGGATCATTTCAAATCACATTTTGCATACATATTACTGATTTTATGTTTTGCAATCTTACTGCATCTTTATCTTGCAATGTTACTGCAAAACATTTGCTGAATGGTTATAGTCTGATTCAGAACGCGGAGTTGAGTATCTCCAACCGTTGTTGTCAGAAGCTTCCTTAACCATTGCATTAACTGCAGGATAGTTACCTTAAGTAGGATCGCCTTCTACCCATTCTGAACGAACCAAAGGCATGTTCCAACGTTTCAAGTCAAACCAAGAATGTCCCTCACCCCAAAGCTCAATACGACGGCTCAAGCGAATTTCATCCAAAAGTGCAGAACCTGTTGATGTGCAAGTATAATTCTTGATACGCTTGCTGTTCAACTCAATCCGATGTGGTTTTGCAACACCTTCTTCTCCATTGTGGTAAGCTGCTTCAGCTTCTGTCAACAACAACTCAGCACCACGCATGAAGGGGAATGAGTTTGTTCCCAGATAGTCAACACCCCAGAACTTATATTGAGCACCGATTGTGATGTAGATAGACTGCTTCTGGCTTTCAGATACATCCGGGCTTCGAATCTCGTACGGGTTACCCCACTTCGCAACGTCACCGTTAGGAATTTTATCAGCACCGAAAAGTTTCAGAGCCAAAATCATCCAGTTGTTATTAGCATTACAGTTCATTGAACTCGGGTCAACACAGCTTGTATCGAAGAAGTCTTCCGGAGAAAGAGAACCTGTCAGATTGTAAGATCTGTCTTCAACCTTATCGGGAGTCCAGAACAAATCGCGACGCTGGTCATTTTCATCAAGCATGTTATAAAGGTCAAGGTTGATGGCACCTGCACCATAACGCCAGATTGTAGCGTATGCACCATTACAGCCATACAACGAACCTGTTGCCCAATAATAAAGGAAGTAGCTGTCACAAGCATTGTTCCACATCCATTCCTGGTTAGCTTCTGCGAAACCGCCCTTGTACTGATCCATAGTCATGATTTCATGACCCTGACGAGCTTCATGAGCCATCTTCTGTGCAGTTTTCCAATCTTCTTTCAAAAGGGCTGCACGAGCATAAAGACCTTTGGCAACTTCAATATTGGGTTCCCATTCAAAAGATCTCTTCTTGTCAGATGATGTAAAGAGAGCAATTGCGTTGTCAAGATCCTTGTAGATATAATCGAGAACTTCTGCCATAGATGACAACGGAACGTCAACACCATCGTTTGTGTTACGTATGATTACGCACTTCACAGAACCATTGCCACTGTCCTGCCATCTTGGAGCATAGCACTGCAACAAGTGGATGTAAGCATGCGCACGGATTGTCAAAAGACAAGCTTTCACTCTGCTGCGTTCTGCATCATCACCCTCTGCTGTGTCAATACCGTCGAGTACACGGTTGCTCTGATTGATAAGGTTGTAGCAATACATCCACATCAAACGAGACTGCCATCCGTTAGGCAATGTCATTGAGCCCCAGTTATAGTTGATGTTACCCATCTGCTGTTGCCACATCAGAGAGACATAATCCTGTCCCATAACATCACCATAGAACATGTCGATCCAGCCTTCTCCGTTGAAGAACATGTAGCCGGACATGTCAGAGTATTGCATCGCCATTGAACGGCAAACACCATACATACCTGAACGAGCTCCATCAACTGTACTGATAACTTCGTTGTCAGTTACATTTGTGACAGGCGCAACATCAAGATAGTCACCGGCACAACCGGTCATCACACCGGCAACAACCAGCCCCATCGCGCCTTTCAATATATTATTAAACTTCATAATTTGAACTCTGTTTGTAATTTTTAAATGAATTCCTACGCATTAGAAACGAGCACCAAGCTGGAATGAGAATACTCGTGCGGGAACATAGTAAGCTGACTGACCGCCGGCGAAACTTTCTCCCGGGTTCATACCCTTACGTGCTGTAACGAGGAACAAGTTGTCGATGCTAACACCAATATTAATGTTCTGAAGCTTCATTGCGCTTACCCACTTCATCGGAAGGTCATAGCTCAAGTTGATGTTCTTCAGACAGAGCTGGT
>CAYVUJ010000086.1:3264-6159 GCA_964454825.1 uncultured Lachnospiraceae bacterium
TCCGCTCGGGTTGATTACGTGCTGAGTCAAGCCGGCAGGTGCCTGAGTCCATGATTTCAATACATCCTTATGGATTGCAGCGGCAGAATTACCAACGCTCATCAACTGCATATAGTTGCTGTCCATTGTCTTACCACCAAGACCGTATGTGAACAACAGACCAAAGTTGATACCCTTCCAGCTCAAAGAAGTTCCGAATGAACCGTAAACTGTCGGGATTGAAGTGCCGTGGAATGTGCTGCGTGCATATACAGGGTTGCTTGTATAATACTGTCCGTCGATTTCATACAAAACGCCATCCTGAGCAGCCTGTTCAACATCCTGCTTGTAAAGATTGCGCATTGTTTCGTAATCGAGTGAACCATCTTCATTGTAACGCAAGTAGTAGGGAGAATCTTCAGGCATTGTATAGAGTGAACGACCTGTCAATTCGTCAACACCGGCCCAGTCGATGCAATACATTTCATAGATGCTCTTACCCATGAACAATCCCTGAGTCGGGATGTCGCGATAGTCAGGAAGCTTAACGATTCTGTTCTTCATGAATGTAGCGTCGATATTAAACTTCCACAAGAATTCAGGATTACGGATGATGTCAACACCAAATGCAAGTTCCCATCCTGTATTTTCCATCGTACCGATGTTCTGAGTCAATGAAAGGTTTGTACCGCTGTTCAAAGCTGTACCCATTGACAAAGGCATAGTCACGTTGAACAACAAGTCAGCATTGCGTTTGTTGAAGTAACCGACAGAGAAGTTGAAACGGTCGTTAAACAACGAACCTTCCAAAGCAACGTCGAATGTCTTGGTTGACTCCCACTTGATGTTGTGAGTTGCAAGACCACCGGGAACGAACGTACCTACGTTTTCATAGTTAACCATTGCGTAGAGCGACCAGTAGCTGTATGTTCCTGCAGAAGCGTCATTACCAACACTACCGTATGCTGCACGAAGTTTCAAATAGTTAACCCAAGGAAGTGATTCCATGAATTTTTCATGGCTGATGATCCAGCTACCGCCGACACTCCAGAAGTTACCCCAACGGTTATCTTTGTAGAAACGTGAGCTACCATCGCGACGTACGCTGAATTCTGCGAAGTATGTTCCGTCGTAGCTATATTTCGCACGACCAAGATATGATTCAAGTTTGATTTCACCGATTTGTTCGCTGGGCGTACCCATGTTTTCAGTGAAGTTTTCAAATGTATAGTTATTGTCAAACAACTGGTTGTTAACAGTCATACCTGTAATACCAAGTTTGTACTGATAGTTTTCGTGGTCTAACAATACGTCAACATGGTGTCTGCCATAATCGTGAGCCCAGTTCAAAGTCTGCATGAATGTGAATGAGTTCAATTCATTCGTACCTTTTTTAAGCATACCGTTGTATGCTACACCTGAACCTGTAACGGCATTTGAGTAGCTTGTCTGAGTTGTTTTGTCACGGTGCATTGATCCTCTTACTGTCAATTCGAAGCCATAAGGGATAACTGCTGTACCATAGATTGTAGCATCACCTACCAATGCAGAATAGTTGTCATAGTCAAGACGCATTGAATAAGCAACGTTGTTTGAGCTAAGATAGCCGGCATTGTTCCATACGGGTTTGCCATTCTGCATCATTACAGAACCATCTTCATTATGCGCATAGTACGGATAAACCGGTGCGGTAAACATTGTAAGGAACGGGTTGTTGGCAGAAGCCGTGCTTTCCATACCGTCAATGTCTGAATCCTGATATGTTGCAGAAATGTTAGCACCAAATTTGAAGTAGCTTACCGGTTGATAGTTAACATTGATACGACCTGTGTAGCGTTCGAAGTTGTTGTTAATCATATAACCGTTTTCCTTCAAATAACCGATTGAAGAGAATACGTTGAACTTATCTGTTGCTGCTGCAGCATTGATGTTGTATTCCTGACGATAACCGCTGCGAGACACAGCATCCCACCAATCGAGGTCGTCATAACCCGGAAGAGGATTACCACCTACGAAAGCTCCGTTTGCATCAAACAACTGGTCGTTAGGATAACCGAAGATATTGTTGCGAACGTAGCTGGTTACAAAGTTTGAATTTGCGTATGCAATAGCTGATTCTACTGTAGGATACTTCTTAGCGTTGGCAGACATCAAACCGTTAACATAACCGGTGTAAGCAGCCTGCATCCATTCGCCGCCTTCAAGACGATCGTAGAAAGGAAGTCCGCGATTGTACATACCCTGACGAACCTGCAATGTAACGTCAACCTTACCAACATTCTTAGCTTTCTTAGTTGTGATAAGGATAACACCGTTTGCACCACGGTTACCATACAATGCACAAGAAGCAGCATCCTTCAACACTGACATTGATTCGATGTCGGCGGGGTTAAGGTCGGAAATCGAGCCACCGTAGGGCACACCGTCCACAACGTAAAGAGGGCTGTTTCCGCCACTACCGTTGATGGTATTGAAACCACGAATACGGATTGTAGGAGCAGAACCGGGCTGACCAACAGAGCTGTTTACCTGAACACCGGGTGCATTACCTTCCAAAGCCGCTGTTACAGATGTTACAGGACGGTCTTCGATGTCTTTTGCTCCGACAACGGCGATTGAACCTGTAAGAGATTCCTTACTTGCCGTACCGTAAGCAACTACCACAACGTCGTCAAGATTCTGCGATGTTGAGACAAGTTTAATTGTCATTCCATCACGCAAATCTACAACTTGCTCCTTATAGCCAACGTAAGTTACTTTGGCTCGTTTCACTGTTGAGGGGACTTTGATGGTAAAGTTACCATCCAAATCGGCTGCGGCTCCCTGTCCGCCCCCAATAGGCATGATTGTTGCGCCTATCAATGGTTCATTGTTGGCTTCGTCAACCACAGAACCGTGATACGTAACATCCTGAGC
>CAYVUJ010000087.1:0-6158 GCA_964454825.1 uncultured Lachnospiraceae bacterium
GATGACCGAATCAGCCTCCCCGGAGGTGAGAAATTCCTCCGACACCTTCTCCTCGGGGCTCTCAGGACAAAGCGACACACTCCCGGGCAGATCGACGAGCGCCACACTCGTGTCACCGCTGTTCACCACAGCATAAGCGAGGCTGACGGTCTTGCCTGTCCAGTTTCCCGTATGGCGATGAAGCCCCGTGAGCGCGTTAAAGACCGTGCTCTTGCCCACATTCGGGCTGCCCGCGAGGGCGATCACATAATCCGCGTCGGGCCGTTCGGTGCGCTCTCTGGCGCGCTCTCTTGTCAGCCCCATAGCTCAACTCTCCTTGCCTCACTTCGGCGCAGAGCGATACATCCTGCCGCGTATTCGTATGCCACGGGATCCCCCGACGGAGCAGTGAAGGCGCACTTCACCAAACCTCCCTCCGTAAAGCCGAGCGCCAGCAGTCGGCGGCTAAGTATCTGATCGTTTATAAAACGGACGACAGCAGTGTCGCCCGGTGAAAGCATATCAAGTGTCATTTCAGGCTCCATTATTTCAAGCTCCATTATTTTAGATTCGTTCCGATATCATTATATGCCGGAGACTGTGAAATGACAAAGCGCGCCCTTCAGATATATTCTATCTCATATCCCGCATCCGAAAGAAGCGAGAGAGCACGCGAAAACTCTGCGCTTTTTACGAGCACGTAGTCGGTATTGAATGTTGAAACGGCGAAGATCGGCACGAACGCGGCGGCGAGGAGCGACGTGATCGGCGCAAGCACGCCGATGAGCGAAAAATCGAGCGGCGACTCCAGACGAAAGGCGCGCCAGCCGTCCTCACGCTCGATGTACTGCGCCGGTACATCATCCGTAAGACAGACAAGCGACAATTCCTCGTCTGTTTTCGAAAGAAAGAAGAATTCCCCCGACGGGACAGGCTCCGCCGTCAGCGGCAGCTTGCACACACAAAATGTGTGCGGTATGATCTGAAGCTTCATTGATCACGCCTCCTCTTTGCAGATCATTTCTAAAACGCGGACCGATACCGCGTTTTTTCGTTTTACTACATATAATATTATCACAGATCGCTGTTTTTTTCAAGCTCGTCGAAAAAAAGCAATTTCAGGAAAAATCATTTACCATGTATATCCTACCGCTACTTACGCGCATCCTATATGCGATAATCAAAATCGCCTTGCGGCGTGAAAGCGAAAGGACAACAAAAATGACAGAAACCATAAGAATGAAAAACGTAAAAAGCGAGGAACACAACGCATTCCTCTGCTATGTGCTGTGGATCGCTTTGGCGGAGGCGGTGGGTGCTCTGGCGGGATGGATCACGCGCGCGGGAAATCAGTATTTCAACGACTCCTTGGCGCATCCGCCGTTCACCGCACCCGCGTGGGTGTTTCCTGCCGCATGGGCGGCTCTGTACGCGCTGATGGGAATCGGCTCAGCCCGGGTATTCATGGCGCATCGCAGTGCATCCCGAAACCGCGCGCTGGCGGTGTTTATTGTCCAGCTCGTGTTCAATTTCTTCTGGCCGATACTCTTCTTCAACGTCGCCGCGTACGGCACGGCGCTCATCTGGCTCGTCGCACTCTTTGCCATCTCTGTTTTCATGACGGTTGCCTTCCGGCGCATCGATGACGCGGCGGGTCTGCTTCAGATTCCGTACCTCATCTGGCTCGGCTATGCCGCGTATCTCAACGCCGGCATGTGGCTGATGGTAAGATGAGGCGCACAATCACCCGTATGCGTCCTTGGCATACGGGTGATTTTCCGCCCGCGACGTCCACACAGGCAGGTGGAAATGAGGTTTTTGTCGTCTCAGGGAAATAATCGTGTGTCCCCGGCTTGATTTTGCCCCCGAGGTGTGATATACTTTGATGCAGAAGATATAATAAGGAGCGATGTTCGGATGAAAATTCTGTTTCTCGGCAACAGCTTTACATACTTCAACGATATGCCCGGTATGCTCTCGGAGCTTTCGGGAGGGACGATCGAATGCGAATCCGTGACACGCGGCGGAGCATTCCTCTCGGAATACGCGGATGAAAACAGCGAGGTCCGTCGGCATCTCGACGCTCTGCTCTTAGCGGGAAATCGCTATGATTTCACCGTACTGCAGGAGCAATCCCTCCTCCCCGCGAAGGAGCCGGCAACGATGCTCGAGTCGGTCCGGCGCGTCGTCGTGCTGATCCCGGACACGCGTTTTGTGCTTTATCAAACGTGGAGTTACGCCCGCGGAAGCGAGAAGCTTGCGGACACGGGCTTTTCGTTCGAGGAAATGACCGGGCACCTTGCACATGCATACCGCGGTGCCGCAGATGCTCTCGGTCTTGCGCTCGTGCCGGTGGGCGATGCGTTCGCCGAGGCAGAGCGGCGCGGACTCGCGCTTTACCTCGACGACAGCTCCCACCCAAATGCGGCGGGATCATATCTCGCGGCGTGTTTGTTCTACCGCGCTTTCACAGGCAGAAATGTCGCCGGATTTGACACCCTGCCCGGCGTCAGCGCCGCCGACGCGCATGAACTCAGGCGGATAGCAAACCTCACGGACGTGCGGCCGCTCGTGTGAAGTCCGCACCGGGGATGCATCAACGCTGTTCGGGACCGCCACATCGGATGACCGCCGTCCGAATCGAGCGCCGAGCGATAGAGCCGCGGCGGGCGCCGTACGCTCCTGCGCGGACAATGAGCGCATTTATCCGCACATCACGCAACATTCAACATAAAAAAACGCCGCACAGGGGCGGGCCCCTCGGCGGATTTTGCTACGAGGTACATTATGTTTACATTAGGATGCCATCTCTCCGTCTCGGACGGATACGCCGCGATGGGCAAGACCGCCGCAGCGATCGGCGCAAACACCTTCCAGTATTTTACGAAAAATCCGCGCGGCGGAGTCTCCCGCGAAGCAGACCCCGCCGATGTGCGCGCACTTGCGCAGATCATGGAAGCCGACGGCATAACAAAGCTGCTTGCGCACGCGCCGTTCACCTACAATCCCGCGACGGCGGACGAGCGCATCCGCGAATACACGACCCAGTCGATGCGCTCGGAGCTTGAATTTCTCGAAGCGCTCCCGGGCTCGCTTTACAACTTCCATCCCGGCGCTCACGTAAAGCAGGGGGCGGATACGGGAATCGCGCTGTGCGCCGAGCTCCTCTCAACGATCATGTGGGAGGGCATGAGCACCACCGTCCTGATCGAGACGATGAGCGGCAAGGGAACAGAGATCGGAGTGAACTTCGAGGAGATCCGCGCCATAATCGACCGAGTGGACGAGCGCGTGCGCGGCAATATAGGCGTTTGCCTTGATACCTGTCACGTCCACGACGGAGGCTACGATATATCCGGCGACACCGATCGCGTTCTCGACGACTTCGACCGGGTGATAGGACTTGATCGGCTCAAGGCGATACATCTGAACGACTCCAAAAATCCGCTCGGCTCGCACAAGGACCGGCACGAAAAAATCGGCGAAGGCGCAATGGGGCTTGACGGAATCACAAGGATAATCACGCACGAGGCGCTTCGCACTCTTCCCTTTTATCTGGAAACCCCGAACGATGTGGACGGCTACGCAAAGGAGATCGCTCTGCTTCGTTCGATAAGGTCAGAATGAGGTCGCACGAGCCGAATCGAGGCAACAAGGTCACATCATGATTTAATTAAGCATTTGTCTAAAACGCACACATTTTCGTCATCTGCACAAAATACTGATCCCCGCTGGTATATGCCATATCAGCGGGGATCATTTTGTATTATCAGCACTGCTGTTCAGCGGCCTGCAGCTTTCGTCCCATGAGGACCCCCATAACCGACGCCATCATCAGCCCGCGTGTCCAGCCGGAGGAATCTCCGAGACAGAAAAGCGACTTTACGTTGGTATTAAGATCATCATCCATTTTGACTCTGTTGGAATAGAATTTCAATTCCGGGGAGTACAGAAGCGTCTCTGCGGCGGCAAAGCCGGGGACGACATTATCCACCGCCTGAATAAAATTGATAATATTTGTCATCGCCCTGTACGGCATCGCAGCGGTTATATCTCCCGCCACAGCGTCCCTGAGCGTAGGCCTGACGTTTGAAAACGCAAGCTCCTTCTGCCATGTCCGCTTTCCGTCGAGGATATCGCCGTAGCGCTGTACGAGTATCTGCCCCGCTCCGAGCATATTTGTGAGCTCCCCAACCTTCTGCGCATAGGCGATCGGCTGATTGAACGGCTCGCTGAAATTGTGGGAGCACAGGATCGCCAGATTTGTGTTCGGCGACTTGAGCTCCTTATACGAGTGTCCATTGACAACAGCGAGGTCGTTGTCATAATTCTCCTGACTTACGAAACCTCCGGGATTCTGACAGAAGGTACGCACCTTATTCTTGAACGGCTTCGGATACCCGACGAGCTTCGACTCATAGAGGACCCGGTTGACCGTCTCCATGACTTCGTTTCGCACCTCAACGCGCACACCGATATCGACAGTCCCCGGCTGATGCGCGATATTATGCTCGGCACATATGCCCTCGAGCCACTCTGCACCGCGCCGTCCGGTGGCAACAACAGTATTTTTCGCGCGTATCTCCAGCTCTTCCCTGCCGTTTGAAATATAAACGCCGAGGCAGGTATCACCGTCGAGGATAATATTGCGGCACTCATAGCCGAACATTATCCCCACACCGTGCTCCTTCAGATAATTCTCGACGGCAAGATACAGCGTCTGCGCCTTTTCAGTGCCGAGGTGACGGATTGGGCAATCGACCAGCTTCAGTCCCGCCTGTATCGCGCGCTTACGTATCTCCTTGACCTCATCGGTATTTCCGAGCCCCTCAATGTGCTCATCCGCCCCGAATTCAAGGTATATCCGGTCGGTATACTCTATGGTCTCCTGAACCTTCTCCTCACCGACGAGGCGCGGCAGTTCGCCGCCGACCTCGTAGCTGAGGGAGAGTTTTCCGTCCGAAAAAGCTCCCGCTCCGGAAAAGCCGGTCGTTATGTGGCAGTAAGGCTTGCAGTTCATACAGTGACCTGTCTTGTCCTTCGGACAGTGCCGCTTTTCGATACTGCTGCCCTTCTCAACAATTATTATATTCTGACGGGAGCCGCGCCGGAGCATTTCAAGCGCAGTGAATATCCCCGCCGGGCCGGCTCCGATTATCACAGTATCCGCATTCATAATTTTCTCCTCTGCACGGCGCGTTGCCCCCAAGCGCCACAAATATGGGAACTTAAGACGCGCTCTTGGGGGATTTTTGAAAAAATCCCCCGCCGCGCGGGCATCCCCCAAAAACTTTTAAACATTTTTTCAAGAGCATTCCATTCGCGTGGCATCGAGCGGATAGAGGCAAGTATGTGTACCATCAAGGCTTCAGCCTTGAAGTCAGCAGCGTTGCCTTAAGTTCCCACTTATGCCCAAGCGCCACAAATCCGAAAACCAGGATGGTAGATAATCCCCGCGTCTTATTCCTTTTCCTCGTCCGTTACGGCAATACCGAGCTCCGCGAGAAGCTTTTCGTCGGCAACAGCGGGAGCCTTTGAGAGAAGCTCCGATGCATTCTGCACCTTCGGGAAGGCGATCACGTCACGTATATCGTCGATACCGAGAAGCAGAGCGCAAAGACGGTCAAGACCGTACGCAAGTCCCGCATGCGGCGGCACACCGTACTTGAACGCCTCGAGAAGGAAGCCGAACTTTTCGTCCGCCGACTCGCGGTCGATACCGAGGACCTCAAACATTCTTGTCTGCATTTCAGTGGTATGGATTCGCACCGATCCTCCGCCCAGCTCCGTGCCGTTGAGGACGATGTCATACGCACGGGCGCGCACTGCACCGGGATTGCTCTCGATGAGGTCGATATCCTCGTCCATAGGCGCGGTGAAGGGATGGTGCATCGCATAGAAGCGGCCGTCCTCCTCGCTGTACTCAAACAGCGGGAACTCGGTGATCCACAGGAAGTTGAACTTGTTCTTGTCAATGAGTCCCAAACGGCGGGCAAGCTCACAGCGAAGCGCACCGAGGGAATCGAAAACGACCTTATTCTTCGCCGCAACTATGAGGAGAAGGTCCCCTTCGGCACATCCCGCCGCGCCGAGAAGCGCAGAAAGCTCGTCCTCGGAGAGAAACTTTGCAAAGGATGAGGACACCGCGTCCGATCCCCATTTGTACCACGCAAGACCGC
>CAYVUJ010000088.1:0-6051 GCA_964454825.1 uncultured Lachnospiraceae bacterium
GTACAGCAGCAGATACGCGCTGTGGTCGCTCACATAGCGTATAAACCGATTTGTTTTCTGCATTATTTGTGCGCTTCGAGGTAATCCACCACATCCTGAACGGTTTCAAATTTGGCAAGCTCCTCGTCCGGGATCGTGATTCCCTTTTGCTCCTGTATTGTCAGGAGAAGCTGGAGAATATCGAGAGAATCAGCACCGAGATCCGCCTTTATACGGGACTCGGGCGTCACCTCGACGTCCGTCAGGTACAGCTGGTCGATCAGTATTTCTTTTACTTCCTCAAACATTGTTCATTCTCCTTTTTGTTCGTTTTTTACATTTTCTTCTTCGGTCTTTCTTGCGGCGAAGGAGGCAAGTCCGGCCGCGATGCGTTCCTTCATATCCCCGGTGCTCATCCGGTACGCCTGATCGACACAGACTGCCATCGCCTTCGCGTCGCTTGCGCCGTGTCCCTTGACGACGGTCTTGACAAGACCGAGAAGGACGCTTCCGCCGTAATTCTGATAATTCATGAACTCCTTGATATCGGCAAACATATCCTTCATGAGCGCCGCTCCCATCATATACCGTTTTTTGGACGATATCTGACGCTTGAGCATTCTGAGAAGCTCCGTCGCAGTCCCCTCCGTGCTCTTCACAAGCACATTGCCGGCAAAGCCGTCACACACGACAAGGTCATATTTGCCGGACAGAAGGTCTCGGCTCTCCATATTACCCACGAAATTGATCTCAGGCGTATCCGAGAGAAGAGCGTACGCCGTCCGGCGAAGCTCGTCACCCTTTTCGCTCTCGGTACCGATATTGAGCAGCGCGATCTTCGGATCTTTTATACCATAGACAGATTCAAGGTATATACTGCCCATAAGCGCAAACTCGCGCAGCTGTTCGGGGAGGATATCCACATTTGCACCGCTGTCGCACACTCCGACGATGCCGCCCTCCACTGTCGGAAGGATCGGACAGAACGCGGGGCGTCTGATTCCGCGGATACGTCCGATACGAAGCGTCGATCCCGCCACAAGTGCTCCCGTGGAGCCGAGAGACACAAGCGCACCGACCTCATCATCCTCACGAAGCATTCTGATCGCACGCATCATAGAGCTGTCAGGCTTATGTCTCACGGCATTTGTAGGAACATCTTCGCCGCTTATGACCTCGGTCGTATGTACGATCTCGACTCTGTCGCGATTTGCTCCGAGTCTGTCAAGCTCTGAGGTGATCTGTGCTTCATCGCCGACCAGAACGAGATTCAGGTCGCTGTATTTCCCAAGTGCGGTAAGCGCACCTTCTATATTTGCCGACGGGCTGTGATCCCCTCCGTGGCAGTCAATTGCTATTTTCATTCGACGCCTCCGTTAAAAGACTCTTCACATATGAGCGACGGCGCTTATGCTGTACCGACCTGAAGCGCTTCCACTGATTTTGGATAGCGTAGTTGCTTTCAAGATTCAGATTTGTCTCCGCGTACTCGATGCCGCTTTCGCGAAGCATCCTTGCAAGCCCCGCGCAGACGATGACATTGACTCCGCAGTTGAGGTACTCCGGTGCAACCGCGATCAGACCGAGGTCGATGAGCTTCGGGTTTCTCTTCGCCTTTAGCAGCCGCACAAGCGCCGCCGGAGTAAGATGCCCCCGGGATTTCTGTATCGCCCGCGACAGAGACGGAAAGCAAAGGCCGAGGCACACGGGTCTGTCGTTTTCATCAAGAATCACGACCACAAAGCGCAGATCGATGATCAGGCGGAAGTTGGAGATCATCATTTTCCGCACCCCATCGGTAAACGGCACGGTTCCGTAGAGATCGGCATAACCGACATCGAGAAGATTAAAGAAATCATCCGCATAGCGCTTTATAAAATCGCTTACGTTGTTAGCCTCGCCGATGTGAAGATTGTAGCGCTCCATGATAAACGACGACATTTTCTGGAGATTTTCATACTCCTTACTGTCGGGCGCATATATCTTGCTCTCGACCCAGTCGACCTCTTTTACATAGCCGCAGTCCTCTATAAGCGCACCGTAGTAGTCAGCGTTGTACTGCTCCTCGAAGGTGGACAGCTCGTCAAAGCCCTCAATAAGAAGTCCCTCACGCTCCATATCGGAGAATCCGAGCGGGCCGCAGACGGTATCCATCCCATTGTTGCGTCCCCAATCCTCAAGTGCACCGAAGAGCGCATGCGCGACCTCACTGTCGTTTATGCAGTCAAATCTCGTAAAGCGTATACGCCGCTCACTGTTCTTCTCATTCGCGGCCTTCTGAAGAATACCGGAGATACGTCCGACAATTTTTCCGTCGCGGTAAGCGTTGAAATACACCGCCTCGCAGGTGTCGTTGTATACGTAATCCTTACTGAAAATCTTCTTTTCGTCTCCGTAAAGCGGCGGGACAAAATTTGGGTTATCCTTATACATATCGAGCGGGAGGTTTAAAAACTCCTTTTTCTCCCGTGTCGTTCTGACTTCTCTGATCTCGATCATTTCGTGCTCCCTATCTGTGCTTGGCATGGAAAGCAATTCCGACGCTGTCCGGTCCGCAGTGCGCTCCCGCTGTAGGGTTGACAACGATGACCTCAGGGTTTATCCGCTCTCCGAAGCGCTCAATGAGCATATCCCTGATCTCTCCGGCGATATCAGGAGCATCAGTATGTCCGATGAGCACATCATGCTCAAAAAGCTCCTCGCCGAGCTCCTCAACGGCTCTCACCAAGCGCTCTATCGCCGCCCGTCTGCCCTTTTCCTTGCCGGTGGCGAGCATCTGTCCGTTCTCGTTTATGTAGATTATAGGCCTTACACCGAGAAGTGTGCCCATGATCCCGGTAAGCCCCGAAACTCTGCCGCTGTGCCGGAAAAACCGCAGATCATCGGCGAAAAAGTAGACCGCGGTGTGCTCCGACAGCTCCTTTGTCCGCGCGATCAGCTCATCGACACCCTTTCCCTGCTTTGCCATTTCGCCGATCTCTCTGAGAACCGAAAGCGCGCCAATGGTGATAAGCCCCGTATCGACGGCGTGGAATCTGCGCTCGGGATATTTCCCGAGAAGCTCGGCCACGGCGGTGTCCATCATCGCAAAGGTACCGGATATCGAGCGCGAAAAGTGGACGTACAGGATATCGTCCCCCGCCGCAAACACCGGCTCGAAATATTCCTTATACTTTTCGATGCTGACCGAGCTTGTGCTCGGAACCACACCGGAGCGCAACATATCATAATAGGTGCGGTAGTCGAATTCCTCGAAATCCTCATACGGATATATGGTCTTATCGTCCACGGAATACGGCATACTGATCAGGCGAAAGCCGTATTTCTCCGCCTCACGGACAGTCACATCGCAGTCTGTATCAGCAAATATAACAAGCATATTCTTCCCTCCCGAGCTTATTCAAGAATAATGATGTAGTCGTACACAGGCTGACCGCCGGCAAGCGTGATCACCTCGGTACGTCTGTATTTTGCCGAAAGCTCGCGGCTTATCTGGGCGCGCTCATCCTCCGGCGTATTTTGTCCGCAGAGAAGCAGGAGCACATCGTAGCTCGCCGCGTCAAGCTTATCGCACAGGGCGCTCACCGCTTCCGCTCTGGTTGGCGCGCTCACGTGGATCTGTTTATTTTCAAAGCCGATAAAATCTCCCGGGTTTATGTCAAGCCCGTCGCGGCAGGTCTGTCTGCTCGCCTCGCAGACAATGCCGGTCACGACGCCGGAGATGACATCCTCAAGCTCCGCCACGATCGCATCCGTGTCGGTGATGCTCGTATCGAGCATGGAGATCGCCACGTAGCCCTCTCCGACTGTCTTTGTCTCAAGGACACGGATATCGCTGTCCTTATAAAGGGATGCGGCCTGCCTTGCGGTAAGGATCACATTTGAATTGTTCGGAAAGACGAACACTGTATCTGCATTGACCCGCTCAAACGCGCGCACAAAATCCTCGGCGCTCGGGTTCATTGACTGACCGCCGGATACGACCTCGTCACATCCGAGCTCGGTGAAGATGGCGCTCAGCCCATCTCCGGACGCCACACTGACGACAGCGTACCTCTTTCGGACATTGCCTTTAGGAGGCGTATACGGCGTTACAGCGGAAGTGCTGTGCTGGAGGGTCATGTTCTCAATCTTCACCGTCAGGAATTCGCCGTACTTCTGGCAGTGATCCAGCACCTTTCCGGGGGTCATCGTATGAACATGGACCTTGACCGCCGTGCCGTCGATAAATGCGGCAACGCTGTCGCCGACACTGTTGAGGTACTCAACAAGCGGGGCAAGTTCAAACGAAGCAATATCGGTCTTTGCTCTCTGAAGGCGAAGGAGCAGCTCGGTGCAATAGCCGAACTCGAGGACGCTGTCCTCGGTGAAATTCGTAAAATCGACCTTTTTTTCATCCTCTGCGGCTTCGTCCTCCTCGGGGACGGTGTCACCGGAAATCGCCCGCAAAAGTCCCTCGGCGATGTATGTAAGCCCGGCTCCGCCGCTGTCGACGACGCCGGCCTCTCGCAGAACCGCGAGGAGCTGGGGTGTGCGCTCGAGAGAGCGGCGGCTCTCCGTCACAAAATCAGCGAAGAAGCTCTCAAACGTGCTTGAGGGACCGAGTCCGTCGCGCGCAGAAAAAAGCGCGTCCCTGAACACCGTGAGGATCGTCCCCTCCACCGGCGCCGCGACCGCCTTATATGCCTCGTCGATACCGTATTCGAAGGCCGTGCACAGCTCT
Organism: uncultured Lachnospiraceae bacterium; assembly: GCA_964454825.1. Taxonomy (GTDB): domain Bacteria; phylum Bacillota; class Clostridia; order Oscillospirales; family CAG-272; genus UMGS1312. Next base: position 4,703 of record CAYVUJ010000088.1, read on the forward strand.
GTGACCCCGGCGCTCTCAAGCCCCTCAAAGCCACGGGCAATGCCGGAAAATATCCGTGAGAGAATGACCCCGGAGTTACCGCGCGCTCCGAAGAGCATTCCACGCGCTGACGCCGCCGAGCTCTCGGAAAGAGAGAGGGGCGGGTGTGCACCAAGCTCGGCGACTCCGGAGCTTATAGTCATATACATATTGTCTCCCGTATCGCCGTCCGGGATCGGGAAAACATTGAGTTCATTTACAACAGAGCGGTTTTTCTTCAGATTCTGAGCACCGCATCGCACCATTTCGGCGAACATGACTCCGTCCACAAGCTTTGTACTCATTAAAAGACTTCCCTTACTGCGTGCTTTTCAAACAAATTTTATGTGGGAGGCGCAGACGCAGAGCGTCGACAAAAAATCGCTTTTTACCCACGTAGAAATTATAACAGTTTATTACGAAGCTGTCAATAACCAAACGGCAATTTCGACGGAAACAATTTCATATAAATTTAAAACAAAGCGCCATCTGCTGCCGACCGTAAACACCGATCAGCCCAACAAATTATCATTTTTTCGCAACAATATATTGACAAATATTCAAAATTATGATATCATGACCGTAATATATCACGAAAGGATGTACGGCAATGATGGCTTGTACTCTCACTACCATCACTATAACTACGCGCGGCACAAATACAACCACGTATTCGCCGGGCTTGTATTGTCGTACTCCGATTTCAAGATAGTCCATCACAGGATTACAGGATATCAGAATAATGACGGTGCAAGTCGCAGGATTTCGATTTGCACCGTATTTTTATTTCTCGGAGGAAGGATCATGGAAGGATTGAAGGAGCTCACAAACTGCACTGCACGGCCGACGATCTGTGAAGTCGGAAAGGATGAGCTAAATGAATGCCTTGAAATCATACACCAAAGCTTCAGTACCGTCGCCGATGAGTTCGCTCTGACACAGGAAAACTGCCCCAAGCATACGAGCTTCATTCCACTGTATTTTCTCGAATCACAGATGAATTGGGGATGGCATATGTACGCACTGTATGACGGAGTATCGTCACAACGGATTCGGAAAGCTTCTTCTTGATCACGCAAAGGCGGTAGAGAAATTCGACCATCTGCCGTTCACAAGCGGATATCTCGAACGGAGGGAGAATGAAAATTGGCAGTGGTATAATCGGTGAGACAAATCGGGATTTAGGGGAGATATAGAATGAATTTATTAAAAATATACCGGGAGGAAGATTTATTTCCAAGAGAATTTACCGTCTTCGCAGAACGTGAGTACGGTATGCTTTTTTACAATGAAAATAACAAAGATTCATATGACAGCAATCATGCGATTAT
>CAYVUJ010000089.1:0-6045 GCA_964454825.1 uncultured Lachnospiraceae bacterium
CGTGCCGTGTACGCGAGAAATGACGCGTTGCGTCATTTCTCCCAAGCTATATGCTGACTTTTGCGTCCCATTGGTGGGGGCGCGGGGCAAAGCCCCCGCAAAAATCGCATCCTGCAAAACCCGACGGGCCTGTGCGAACTCTACCGTTTGTGCACTGCGAGCCGTCGCGCGTCGGCGATCGCGCCGACCACGGCAAAGACAGCCGCGCTCCCCCCGCCGCAGACGCGGATATATGTGTTCACCGGATGTACCGTATTCTCCGTCATAAGTGCAAACAGCGCCGTGTACAGAAGAATGAACAGCGCAAATGCCGCCGCCGCCGAGAGACAAACCACCGTCTTTGCACGCGAACGCGCCGTCAGCACGCACGCCGCAAGGATGACTACCCCGAGAGCCGCCATTATCTCAAGCGGATTTATGAAGGACGCAAACGCATCCGTCGCCCACTCGTTGTACTCTTCGATCGAACCGAAGCGAAGCCGTGCCGCAAGCGCGCACACAACCCCCGCCGTCCCGACAAGCGCCGACATCACCAACCGCGCGATCACCCATCGCCGAGTGGCAAGCGGCACATAGCTCGCCGCGATCGCCGCAAGGAACACGAATATCACAACCGAAAATGCAGTATACACCGCCCTGCCCCCGTTCTTATGACGTTTTACCGTATCATTGTACCACAATATCGCCCGCAAGTCAACAAAGACGCGCGCAAAAAGGCGCCGGGCACGGCGACTTTTCGTCTCCGTGCCCGGCTGTCGACCGTCAGCGACGGTCAAGACATTAAGGCAAAACCGCACAATTCACGGCTACCGCCTTGACAGCACACTTGCTTGCATCTTTTCCGTCAAAGCGGCCAAATCCCCTTGGCAATAGGTCAACTATTACCTTCAGGAATTTGTACCCCCCGACGAAAAATCTGACGGCGCAATTGCGCCGTCAGATTTGTGCGGTATTGCCTTAATTCGTGGGTCTGGGGGTAGAGGGCAGAATAAACTTCGGATCGAGTACCGCTTTCATGAGCGCGATAACGTCTCTTGCGTTGATCTTGATCGCGCCGTCGGTGAGATCGCCGTTTGCGTTCGCCGACTCAATGTAGAAGTTATCCTGTTCCATGCCGAGCATGTATCTCATAACAGCGATAATGTCTTTTGTATTGCGTTCGCCGTCGCCGTTTGCATCACCGACAACAGGGATATCATGATCATCGACGCGCTTGCAGGACTCGCAGGTGAAGCGCTTCATGCCGAGCGCGGAGTGTGTCGGCATGGTGCGGATGACGCCGTCATCAAAGCTGTGTCCGGTCGCGTCGGTGAAGCTGTCCTTCGTGACCTCGCCGCAGCGTGCGCAGCGGTGGGTGGTGTAGCCGCCGTCGAGGCAGACAGGCTCGACTACAAAGTCAACGTAATTGTGGCCGAGCGCGACCGGTATGGGAAAAGGCCCATCCATCTTTCTGTGGCAATCATTACAGATTCTCTCGCACCAACCATTCTCGGTACAGCTCTGTCCGTGCACATAATCGGTTGTGTTCTGGTGATCACACTTGTCGACAGTCAGGCTTGCGCTCAGCTCGCCGAGTGCCGCGTCGATCTTATTCCCATAATACTTATTGACAGCGTAAACGGTACCGTTGTACACGCTGTCACCGATCTCGACAGGAGTCACAGCAGCGCCGTCAACGGTGAGTCCGGAAATATCGACGTTAGCCGCACAGCCCTCGAGGAGCACGCGGACGGTAACGGGGTTATACTGGCTCGGACCGCCGTCAAGATATTTACCGTTATCGTCAACAAGCACCTTCGGGATATACAGCGCGGGGGTGTAATCGTTCTTGATCTCGGGGGCATTTTCGATGCCCTCGAATGCGTTTGCGGCGACTGCGGTCGCGTCAGCCTTGTATACGACGGCGAGGTTCACGCAGTCCTTGAACGCCTGCTCCATAACGGTTTTGAGACCCTGCGGGAGAGTGATGACCTCGAGGGACGGGCAGGACCAGAATGCAGCGCCGCCGATGGTCTGGACGTTCTGACCGAGGGAAACGTCAACAAGGTTCGGGCAATGCCAGAACGCAAAGCCTGCGATATCGGTCACGCTGCTGCCCATTGCAACTCTCTCGAGAGAAGCACAGTCAGAGAAGGCGAGCTCGCCGATCTTGGTGACGGAGTTGGAGATAACGACCTCCTTGAGGCTGGAGCCGGCAAACGCATTCTTGCCGATCTCGCGGACAGCGTAGGTCTTGCCGTCCTTGGTTACTGCATCGGGGATGGTGACAGTGCCGTAAACGCCGATATCATCGGTCTCAGCGTAGACGTTCTTACCGACGATGGCGTTGAGACTGTTGTCATCGAGAGTGTAGAGGATACCCTGCTCGTCGCGGCACTCGGCATTAAGCTCATAGGTGAGCGCGTCGGCAACTGCGGGAGCCTTTTCCGCGAGCGAGAATACGGTAAACGCCGCCGCGACCGTGAGTACGGCCAGGCAAAGCGCTAGAATTTTCTTTTTCATAGGAGTTCTCCTTATAATGAATATTGAAATGAAAGCATTTTTTCCGACGCATCCGGTCCGGAGCGTCACAGTACACTGTCAAAGATCTTTCCGTACCACGCGTCGAGGTCGCTTTCCTTTATGACGAGTGTGAGCCACTCGCCGGTCGCTTCAAATTCAAGCTGTCTGTAGAGACTGCATATCGAACGTTCGGCTGTGTCCGCCGCGCCGTCGGCGATAGGCGACGGCCGCGCGGCAGGCGTGCCGCACCGGGGGGCATCCTCGGGCGCCGCCGCGATCATGCGCTGTAAGAGGTCCGTGCCGTCCGCCAGTGCGGCGCTGTAGCCCGCGCTTTTGGCGGCGAGGACGGCGGGGGAGTGATCCTTGTATTCGGCTACGCCGTCATATTCGGCCGGATCCGCGCCGTCATCCGCGCCGTCAGAGAGCGCACCTGCGAGGAGCGCGCTGTGATTGTCGGGGACGGAGAGCACAATCGCACCCGAGGGAGCACAGGCTTTGCTCTTTCCCGTGGGGACGAGCGCCGCGTCATCGCCCTCGCAGAGCATCAGGACATTTTCGTCTGTACTCAGCAGCACAGCGTCTGTCATGCCAAGCGTCAGGCAGACATCCGCGAGCTCGCCGGGCGTGAAGCCGAGGGAATACCCCTTCTGCGCGCCGTACGACGCGAGCATCACCGCACTGCCGTCCGGCCGCAGACCGATCACGGCGGCACTGCCGGGGAGCTGATCTGCCACGGGCATGCGCTCGCCGTCCCTGACGAGCGCGACGCCGCCGACAGCACAGGCGACCGTGCGCCAAAGCGCCGTGCGCCCCGACGCATCGGAGATATCGACACTCAGCGTGATGCGGTCGCCGGCCTCAAAGCCGGAGAGAGCGCTGTCGCCGCGAAATGCGATAAACATACGTGAGGGCGCGCCGCCAGAAACGGCATCCGCATCGCCGGGGGTGATGTCCGCACCGATTGCGCCGTCCGCGCCGAGCATGCCGACCACCGTGCCCTCGATCGGCACGGCCGGGGTGAGCGAATATCCCGGCGCGACATCCACAGCGAGGATGTACTCGCCGCGCGCCGGGGACAGCGCACCGCTCTCAGTGTACAGCGCGAACGCTTCGCTCTCCGGGAAGCAATTGAGCGCGCCGGAGAGGAGCGTCTGACCGCTTCGACGGTTGTGCACCTCAATGGTGACGTCGATCTCACCGACAAGCGCCCGTCCGTCCGCCGCCACGCCGAAGGAACACGCCCTCGCGCCGTCGGGGACGCCGTCGCCGTCATCGCCGGAGCAGATCATAGCGCCGCCGTATGCCGTGTATGCGCTCACGCCAGCTGTGCCGTCACCGGGATGCGGCGCGACGCTGAGCGCGGCGACCACCCGGCGCGCTTCGGTGCGTCGGAAAGCGCAAACGGTATCCGCAAACGACCCGGGGACATCCGCCCCGCTGTCCGCGCCGAGAACATCGAAACGGAGGTCATCGCGCGTGCAGTCGAACGTGACAGCGGAGAATTCCTGCACACCGTAGCTCGAAGCCGCACCGAGCACATATTCGCTGTACCCGGCGCCGCCCGTCAGCGCACGGAACGCGCGCATCGTCTCGCCGTCGAGCGTATCCGCGCCCGCCGAGGGGCAAAACTGCGCCGATAGGGTGAACACCGCAGCAAGCGCGCTCAGTGCTCTCCTGAGCTTTTTCATGTTGGTGAATTTATTCACATCTGACCTCCTTTCCGATTATTTTCCGCACGATCCGTCTTTGTACGGCATCGGACTCGTTTTATCAATATTTCCTCCGGGGACCGAAGATCATCTCCGGTTTCCGCTCGGATCAAAGCATCTTTTCAGCGCTCTTTCCGTTGGGATAAGCAGTCCTGTGAAAACGACGATCTGCACGGCACAGACGATACCGCCAATGACTGAGACATACAGAATTTCCCTGCCAACCCCAAACAACATGGCGACGACAGACAACGGCAGGAGGATAAGGCCGCATATCCTGCACAGTTTCCCGAAATAATTATGTGCAAATTTCCAGGTTTCACCGTTTTTCATAGACATGGCGGTCCTGTATCCGGAGGTGGTGTTGATCTCCTTCGGGGGCCGTTTTTCATAGATACGCCCCAAAACAATCATAACCACCGGTATGAGCAGATCCATCGCGAGCATGAATATCCAGAAGCCCATTAGAAACCTCCCTAAGCCCGCACAGCCGTGCAACCTGCACCGACGTGCAACCTACATCGACGCGCAATCTGCGCCGACACGCAACCTGCGCCGCACGGGGTGTAATCACGCCGAAAATGCGTATAATATCCTCATCTTAGTTTATTGTAACATATTACTCGCCGTTTGGCAAGAGATTTTTGATTTTTTCTCCAAAAAACGCAGCGGCGCGGCAGCGGACAATGCGGCGAGCGCTTCAGCACACGTCACGCGGCAATCGCACGGCACTTTTAATGTAAAAATTTACTCCGGGGCAAAAAATGAATCAGAAAATCTATTGCCAAGAGAGCAAATATATGATAAAATGGTAACTAATACACAAAAAATACACAATTCCCCGTCTGCGGTGCGTTTTGCGCCCCGGCACGCCGGGAATTACAAGCTGTGAGGACATAAAAATGAAAAATGTACTTCTTATCGGAGATTCGATTCGCCTCGGCTATCAGGGACGCGTCACGGAGCTTTTGGGCAACGACGTGAAGGTCTACGCCCCCGACGAAAACTGCCGTTATACGAAATTCACCCTTTGGGGCATGTTCTCCTGGATGTCCGACTGGGGATATCCCAAGATGGATGTGATCCACTGGAACACCGGCATCTGGGACCTGCACCGCTGCACAGCCGACGGTGAGGTGTTTGTATCCCTGCCGGAATATCTGGAAACGAACCGCCGTCTTGCGATCCAGATGGAGTATTACTGTGACAAGCTGATATGGGCGACGACGATCCCGGGCGGACGTCAGCTCGACGAGCAGAAAACGACAAACTATCTCGTAGTCGACCGCGCACCGGAGGTATTCCTGTGCGCGCATCAGGCGGAGTGGAACGCGGATGTGGCGCGCTACAACGCGGAGTGCTCGAAAATGCTGGCGGACAGGGGGATCAGGATCAACGATCTGCACGCACTGCTCGACGGACGCACGGACGAGTACATCAGCGCAGACGGCATCCACCCGAACGCCGCCGGCTATGAGGTGCTCGCACAGAAGGTCGCCGCCGAGATCAAGGCGCTGCTGTGATCATGCGTGGGCGCCGCCCACGCCCCGCCGGGCGCTGCCCGGAACCCGCATACGCGTGGGCTGCCGCCCCCGAACCCCCGCTTATGTGGGGCTCTGCCCCACACCCCGCCGGGCGCTGCCCGGAACCCGCAAGAGGGGCATTGCCCCTCTTGACTCCCGACTAAAGGGAGGATTAGGGCAACTGCGCCGCAGCAAAGTTTGCAAAAACCTTAAAGTTTGTCTTCCCATGCACAGACTTCGAAGTTTGCCCTAACCCCTGTTTAAAAGTTTTTGCGGAGGGGGTCCGGGGGAGGGGCTTTTTCTCAAAAAGC
>CAYVUJ010000090.1:0-6015 GCA_964454825.1 uncultured Lachnospiraceae bacterium
TATATTTATTGTGTTATAATGTAAATACAAGTAGAACTATCAACAAGTTACTGGTTGAGATGTTTTAGATTATTCGTCCAAAACACTAGCGTCCATAGATGATGATGTATAAACACATTGTGACTTTACATATCACGAAATTTTTTGCTTTCCTTGTATATGCGGACTTAATAAGCTAAAAAGTGCGGGAATAGGAGAAAAAAGTGACAGAACTACATTTACTGCCAGCAGCTGGTGGTGATTTCCTTTGGTTGCGGTTTGGTGCATTGGTCGATGAAATGCACAACATTATCATTGACAGCGGCTATCGAAGTTGCTTTTCAGATTTCAATGCGATCATGAAATCGATTGCCAGGGCAAAAGAGACAATTGATGCCATTGTTCTGACCCACATCGATCATGACCATATCGGAGGGTTTCTATGCTGGCTGGAGAGCACCGTCACAGAATATCCAGCGATTGAAAGGATCTATTTCAATACCGGCCGAGGCATCTCCGAACACATGGGAGATGGGAGGAAGGTACAAGAAATCTATTTTGAAGACAGCATTCAGGGCACCCCATCTAATGGAAATTACAGCACAAAAAACGCCTGCTCCATCTTGAAATTACTACAAAATAAAAAGCTGTTGGATCGGCTTTGCCCTTACAGCGCGGCAGGCGATTCGCCCGTTGTGCTGCCCTGTGGAGCGTCGATGCGCTTTATTAGCCCATCTGAAAAAGCTGTGTTGGCGTTTGGGAGGCTGTGGCGCACAGCGGAAAAGAAACCAGTTGTCAATTATGGAGGCGCGGAAAAAATGACGGCCCATGGGATGATTTGGACACATTGATGGGACAAAAGGAGCCTCCGGATTCCTCGGTCAGTAATGGCGCGAGTTTGGCGTTTTTATTTGACTTTGCGGATACGCACCTTGTCTTTCTGGGAGATGCCCATGCGGATGTCTGCGCTGAGGGGTTGTGGATGCTCGGCTACACGCCGGCACGACCATATTTTGCGGATTTGGTAAAGCTGAGCCACCATGGAAGTGCCTGCAATTTATCCGATGAGTTGTTGGCGCTGTTGGACTGCGAACGGTTCTTGATCAGCACCGCGCCTGGCAAGTATAAAAAATCGCAGAAGGCGGCCATGGCACAGTTGTTGCGCCTCCGGGAAACAGTCGAGTTGTATTTCAATTGCAGCTGTCCAGACCATATGTTTTCCTTCCACGATCGGGAGGAGTATCTGCAAACCGGTCGATTGATACTGCATAATCTAGGGTTTGGCGGTCCACAGAGTCAAATTGCGCTCAAGGATGGACTCAAACTCTGCGGAAAAACAAAGGGAGGCGTATATGATAGACGAATACAGTGTTCGGCTAAGTAGAGCGGATGATCCCAAACAGTTGTTGGGCTCTGGAACCTTGATAATCCGGCGAAGGGATCGTCAGGTATTTTTGCTGACATGCGCCCATGTTGTGAGGGATCTGGACGATGAGGAAGACTTCCAGGTGGAATATTATTATGCTAATCAAGGCGCACACCGGATCAAGATTTTGCTGCCAAAGGGGGGATTTATTCGGTGCGGCAATGGCGCCTTTGACATCCCAGAAGAGAACCTGCCGATTGGCGAGGACTATGTATGCTATTCGCTTTCCTGGGAGCCGTGGATGTGGAAGCTTTTGGATACGCAGTGGGAGCGGCCGGAATCGCTCCAGAAGCTAGGTGGATTTGGCTTTCCAAAAGAAAAAAACCTCGTCTACAGTGAGCGCGCCCCAATGGGAGGAGGGACTACACTGAATGTAGAGGTGTCCAACCGTGCACCAAGCGATGGATATTTTTACTGCCGCTTCTTGGATCGGACGCCTTTTCCTCTTCCTCTTGATATGGTACTACCGGGATTTTCTGGGACAGGCCTCTTTGACAACGATGGCAGGCTTGTGGGGATTGTTAAGGGACGGAATTCAGCTCGAGATAGTGAAAATCACTATGAGTTTGCCGCGGTAGCCGCGGCGGAAGTCCTTCATTCGCTGTACCAGGCACACCCAGCAAAAAGCAGCTGGGAAAACGCCGCGTTGGTGCGCTGGCTGTCGAATCCTCTTGGGGGGAACGGTTCTGACGCAAATGTTCTGGCGATGGCCGCGAAAACGGTCAATTTATGGTGCCTGCTTCTTGTGCTGAGAGAACCGGTAGTCATGATACTGCTCAACCGGTCCAGCAGCATGAAAAATGCTCTGAGCGAAACGAACTGGCTGGACACTCGCTGGAGGGCCGTTTCGACGGACGACGTGGAACCTTCCTTCAGGGAGAATCTGGGGATTGTCTATACCGTGCCGTATCACAGGATAAACAGCGTGCAGGAAATTTTAAGAAGTTGGCGGCTTTTGGAGCATGACATGCCGATTTTGCTCCATATCGATCTCACGGAGGACACGGCATGTAACCCTAGCTTAACGGACCGGCTCTTCTGGGAGCGGGTGGCTGGGCAGAAGGAGTATATTTTGCTGGCCTCAGAGAATTATTTTGTTCCGAGCCTGCTCTCCGATGGCTATGAGATTTCCGACACAGAAATAGAGGAGCACCTGCGAGCCTGCAGAACTTCCGTCGCGCTGTATGATAGATTGCTTTACTGCGTGCAGTGCCATCCGCTCGATATGGCCTCTCTGCTCGGCAGACTTCGGACAGAGACAGACGGCTGGCAGCAAAAGACGGTATTGTGCCAGCTGGCGCTTCTGTATAAGAAATTGACGGGGGCGGATATCACGGAATTAGTGAATGAGTCGTACCACAGGGTGCTGCCCTTTTTAAGTGGCGATGAAACGCGCGATATGTTTTGGTATGTGCCCAGCGTCAGCGACATCGATTGGGATGAGGAAACGGACGTTCTGTATGAAAGCATATGCTGGCTGAAGGAGCAGCTCCATGAAAGGGACTGGACAGGACTTGCGGAATTTCTGATGGAGCATGATATGGCGTATTTGGATCAGGCAATAGAATGGATTGACGGACAGCAGCAGGAGGATTTCGATGGGTTATGCGGAGCCTTTTCCAAGCTTCAAGGCGGCATGACCTATGAATTAATCATGAGCCTGCGCAGCAGGTGGGGAATGACACAGATGCGTGTCTGGACGGAAGACTCCTGTTACAGCGCTCTTGTGTCGGCTCTTTCGTGGACCAAACCATGCAGCGGCGATGCTGCTCTGAATCAGATAGCGGCGTATGTCTGGCAAAGGGTCGCGCCATAGCCCCCAAGGAAGAGCAGCCCTTTGTGTGCGAAAATCTGTTTGAATTACGGATTATTGAAAGGAGTATTTTACGATGGCCATTTTCTCAGATTGGCATTTTTGCCATGTTATCCAACTCTCACCGCAGGAGACGTCGCTCTATCTGAATTTGATGACAGTACTACGAAACAAAAACAGCGAACGGTCGGAGATGGAAAAGGCGTTGGAAAGCCTTAAGCGCGCCAGTACGCTGCATAGAGCCTATGCATTGCCGGTATTGGTAGATATTCTGTTCACCTATCAGAATCGGGCTTGGTACAATTCAGAGGCTGAAAACTCGCACTGTGAGCTGTTGATTGACGTAGCTGAACAGATTAAGCAGTGCTTAACATACAGCGATTCCCGGTTGGAGCGTTCGCGTGAGGATTCCAACAAGCTGTGTGGGTTAATTGACGATATGGCTGGGGGAGATTTTACCAAGCTGAAGGATGAGCTGAAAGGGATTCACAGTAAAAGCGGGCAAACTAGCCGGATGCAGTCCTACCTGGAATCTGACAAACAGGCAATGGAGCTTGTGATCTTATCCATGATCCGCAGCGTTGGGAAGGACAATCCAGCGACTCTTGATGAGCTTATGGAAACCCAGCAGCAGCTTTTGGAGACGTCCTATATGGGCAGAAACGGTATGATGCCGCAGATAATCGCCTTATCCATTCTGGGCGGCTGTAAGAGGGGATTTGATGCCATTCTGCCATATCTTCCGGAGGACTGGCTGATGTATCCCGAATATATGCGTCTATCCGCGGAGACGGCATTTGCCACGGATTTGGAATCCGTCACGGAGACAAAGGATGTGGAGCCGGTTGCTTCAGAATTTGATGTGGAACTGGAGAAACTGTTCCGTGAAAGCCTCAGCCTCTCCTTTTTCCAGCAGTACAGCCATAAGATATTTCATGACGAAGTCCCTCTTTGGTTCCGCACGGAGCACCTGCTGGAGGAGGCTGATTTGAGGGATCGAAGTGAAAAACAATTGCTGTGCGCCGTCCTCTGGCAGGCGATATTGTGGGAATACGCAGTGGAGCTTGACAGCCGCGAAACGATGAGACGTCTGGATAATCTTTGGGTGGTGCCAAACTACAGTGGGAATATAGGCTATCTTTGGGATCTTCATAAGCAGAAGAAAATAACCTGGACGGCGTTTGCGCTGGCCAAAGAATCTGAGGTGGATGTCTTCCATAACAGAAGTGCGGGGCAAGAGAACAGAGATAAATTCCTCAGTGCCGCCTGTACGCCTTGGCAGCGGTGCAAGGAGGAACATGACGCTAACAACTCGTTTGCACGCTATCCAGGAATGAGGACCAACTGCGGCGCGCTGCGAGCGTTCTCTGCTCTGTGCGTGATTAGGGCGCTGTTCGACGCGGACGCCGGCGGCTGTAACAATGAGCGGAGTAAGCCAATCAACATACTGCGCTTACTGCTCAATTTGGGCGCTGCATTTGGTATTCCTGCTGTGCAGCGAGAGTGGGACGCCTTCTCCGAAAAGCACATCTGGAGCGAAACCATGCGGGGGCTGGGCTTATTTGCCAACGAGAGCCTGATGGCGCTTGGCACGGGGGCCGTCTCCCCCTCGCTGCCTAAAGAACTGTGGGAACAGTTTGTCCGAATCGCAAGGCAGAAGGCGAAGAGTGGCAACCGGCAGCTTCAGCTGCTGGCCGGACAGGAGGGAATGCTGATCTGCGCCCGATGGGCGTATAACGCACAGCGCTCCGACGTCGTAGCGAGGGGTAAGCGCCGATGCTCCCCGTGGACGGACTATGAGCGCCAGCTGTGCGAGTATTTGTTCCCCCTTTCGGAGGAGCCGGCTTCGTATCGGATTCGGACGGATGCAAATGCGTTGTGGCTGTACGAGCGTACGGAGTGGTATCTCTGCCAGCAGCTCGAGCCCTTCTGTGAAGGAAATTGGTACGAAAGACGGGATCGGCTGGATAACGCGTCCAAAATTGACGTTTATGCGATTCTGCGCTCGGCACAGCCATCATGGGAGCAGTGGAAGGCGCTTACGCTGGACCAGTCCGCCTTTACCGAGGAGGCATGGCTGATAGTATTGACCATGCGAATCCAAAGTGGCCTGATCCAAAGAAGTCTGCGCAACGCATGGGTTGAGGAATGGCGTGACACGCTGTATCAAAGCATAGACGTCTGGGGAAGTCCGGTTCTGTTCTCCCTGATCATCGCGATGCTGAGGACGGAGGCAACCACCGCGGGAGAGGACGGAAGGCAATTGGATGTGATTCTCCACACGATTGTGAAGATCATTGACCTGTCGGTTACCGAGGAGAACATCAGCTGCCTATATCATTTGATTGATGCTCTTCCAGATGGAGAGACGCTGTTTGGCACGGCTACGCTTGCCAGCGATTGCGGCGCGCTGCTGTTGTCTTTAGAGGAGCGATCCAAAGGCAATGTGGTGTGGAAGGATTTGAAGTATTTTTTGCTCCAGGGGCTGGCAGAACGGGGGCGCAATGTGAAGTACGGAATGCAGGTGCTGTCCGACTACCTAAATTTGCACTGGGATCAACGGTGCGAATCCGAGACCAAAAAGCATTATATGGTCCATGAGATACAGGATGACTGGCAGCCGCTGACGGATCACTTCATTCAAAATAATGGGAAAAAGTTGCAGGCTGCCCGGCAGCGTGTGAACTTGCGGCATAGAGATCTTGCGAATGGGTTTGCGGTTGGAGGCGCTGCGGAGGACAAGTGTACGCGAAGATTGGGGATCGTCTGTGGCTGGAATTGCAAAAAGGAGGAAAAG
>CAYVUJ010000091.1:0-6009 GCA_964454825.1 uncultured Lachnospiraceae bacterium
GAAAGCATCGACGTCTGCAACCTCCTTGAAAAGCGCGCACTTGCCCTCCATGACGGGCATGCCCGCCTCGGGGCCGATGTCACCGAGACCGAGTACGGCACTCCCGTCCGTGATGACTGCGACGAGATTCGACCGCCGTGTCAGCTCCCACGATTTGTCCGCGTCGTCGCGGATCGCGAGGCACGGCTCGGCGACTCCGGGCGTATACGCCACGGACAGATCGTGCCAGTCCGCGATCTTCGCGCGGGACACGACCTCGATCTTGCCCTGCCAATCATAATGCTTCTGAAGAGACTCTTCCCGAATATCCATCATTCTCACCTTTCCTTATCAAACATACACAAACCGCCGCACGGCGGCATCATATCATTTCTTCCGGTCTGTACGCCGCGTCAAACTCCTGAGCCGTCATGTACCCGAGCGAGAGACACGCGTCCCGCAGGGACAGATCGCCCTCGAACGCGGTCTTTGCGACCTTGGCGGCGCGATCATACCCGATATGCGGCGAGAGCGCCGTCACGAGCATCAGCGAGCGCTCGAGATTCTGCCTCATCACAGCCTCATTCGCGCGTATTCCGGAAACACAGCGCGCCTCGAACGATCTCATGCCGTCCGCAAGAAGCCGCGCAGACTGGAGGAAATTGTACGCCATCACCGGGAGGAACACATTCAGCTCGAAATTCCCCTGTGACGCCGCCATGCCGATAGTCGCGTCATTGCCCATGACCTGCACGGCGATCATAGTGATCGCTTCACACTGCGTGGGATTGACCTTGCCCGGCATGATGGACGAGCCCGGCTCGTTCGCGGGGATCGTGATCTCGCCCAGACCCAGACGCGGACCGGAGGCGAGCCAGCGCACATCGTTTGCGATCTTCATGAGGTCCGCCGCAAGAGCCTTCAGCGCGCCGTGCGCCCACACAAGGCGGTCGGCGGAGGTGAGCGCGTGAAATTTATTCTGTGCGCTGACAAACGGCACGCCCGTGAGAGTCTCGAGCTCTCTCGCCGCCGCCTCGCCAAAGCCCTGCGGCGCGTTCAGCCCCGTGCCGACAGCTGTCGCGCCGATCGCAATATTACAAAGCCCCTCAAACGAGGCTGTGAGCTGTTTCTTCGCCGCATCGAGCATCCCGCGCCAGCCGGATATCTCCTGCCCGAAGGAGACCGGCACCGCGTCCTGAAGGTGGGTCCTTCCGCTCTTTATCACCCCGGCGTTATCCTGCTCAAGGCGCAGAAGCGTGACGCGCAGGACCTCGAGCGCGGGAAGCACCTCGTCCCGGATCGCCAGCGCCGCCGACATATGCATAGCCGTCGGGAAGGTATCGTTCGAGCTCTGGGACATATTGACGTCGTCGTTCGGGTGGAGCGCTGTGCCGAGTGCGGCCGCTCTGTGCGCTATGACCTCGTTGACGTTCATATTGGTCTGTGTCCCGCTTCCCGTCTGCCACACAGCGAGCGGGAACTCGCCGTCGAGCTTGTCACAAAGGATCTCGTCGCACACGGCGCCGATCGCGCGGCACTTTGCCTCGCTCATCTTTTCGGGGACAAGGCGGGAATTGGCAAGCGCCGCCGCCTTTTTGAGATAGGCAAAGGCTCTTATGATGCCCTTTGGCATCTTTTCCCACCCGATCGGGAAATTTTCGAGACTGCGCTCGGTCTGCGCTCCCCAGAGCGCCGTTGCCGGGACTGCGATCTCGCCGAGCGAATCCCGTTCTATACGTATGTCGGTCACGTTGACAACCTCCGATGCTTTTGCGATCATTCGATATCGCGATATTACTCGCCATATTGTAGCACATATCGCCCCGCAATGCAACCGCATAATGGAAAAACGGCGCACTTTCGGCATGTCCGGACAGCGCACGGCGCGTTACGTGACGAAAAACCTGTGAGCTCGGTGACAAAAATCGAAAAAAATATATACAAAAGGTTTTTTTTGTGATATAATAAGTAATAATTGTGGTTTTCTCAAAGCCCTCCCCATTTTCGGGAGTCAGGAGGCCCGGATTCCCTTGGGCGGGCCCGGTCGGTGCCCGGCGGACAGTGGGACAGAGCCGCACCGGGGTTCACACATCGCTTGCGGTGGTCAGCAATGCCCCGGCCTCGTCCGGGTCTGCGCCCTCGAACGCCCCCGCGGCGAGACAAACTTCCGTCACCGCTAAGCCCCATGCCGCGGGTATTGCGCTCCGGCGCAGCCGGATGCGCAACAATTGCCCATGATTCCTGCAATCATTTCAAGAGGACCTTTATAATGTCTGAAAGATCAAATCAAAACCGAAAGCGCGAAAGCCGCCCTCTCCCCCCTCGGGAGGGCGTGATATTCGGCCGGAACGCCGTGCGGGAGCTTCTCGCCTCCGGCCGTCCGATCGACAAGCTGATAGTCAAATCCGGAGAGCACGAGGGCTCGCTCAGCGTGATCGTTGCCAAGGCCAAAAGTCAGGGGATCACCGTTGCCGACGCGCCGCTCTCCAAGCTCGACGCCCTGTGCGGCGGCGAAAATCATCAGGGTGTATGCGCGTTCTGCGCATCGAAGGAATATTCGACCCTCGATGATGTGTTCGCTCTCGCCGAAGAACGCGGCGAAGCGCCGTTTATTGTGATCTGCGACGGCATCGAGGATCCGCACAACCTCGGCGCGATAATCCGGACCTGCGAGTGCGCCGGCGTCCATGGCGTGATCATCCCCCAGCGCCGCTCGTGCGGTATAACCCCCGTCGTTGCAAAAACCTCCGCAGGCGCGCTTGAGCATATGCAGATCGTCAAGGTGTCAAACCTTGCAGACACCGTGGAAAAGCTCAAAAAGCGCGGTGTGTGGATATACGCCTGCGAGGTCGGCGGCGAAGATTACTTTAATGTCGATTTTTCCGGCGGCGCCGCGATCATCCTCGGAAGCGAGGGAGACGGTGTCAGCCGCCTTCTTCTCGACAGGAGCGATTTCAAAGTTTCGATCCCAATGTGGGGCAAGGTCAATTCCCTCAACGTATCGACCGCGGCGGCAGTTGTCATCTGTCACGCCGCACGAAGCCGCCATTCGTAGAAGCCGGACCGCTCCGCTTCTATGACGGCAGAAATGGAGATAGAAGATGAACAACAAAAACAATAACAACAGCGCGTTTAACGGGGATGAATACGAATTCATCCCCTCATCCGATAACCTCTCCGACGACGAACTCGATCTCTCGGAGCTGCTTAACAAGTACATGTTCGGCTCTGATGACGAAGAGGCCGCAGAGCCCGCTTACGACACTGGGTCCGGGGATGCGGCAGGAGACGGCATAGAGCTGCTTTCCGCCGATAGCATCGACACAGCGTCCTACAGCGAATTCGCCTCGGAGATATACTCTGACGAAAATGCGCGCGAGGCGGCACAGGACTCAGCCGCGCTTTTGGACGACTTCGAGCTCGTCGCGCAGACAGAAAGCGCCCCCGAAACGCTCTCCGCGTCCTCTTGGGACAGCTCGCAGGAAGCCGCCGGTGCAGATACTTCTGACGGCTACGAGGCGTTCAATGCGGATGATTTCACGCTTAGCGACAGTGAGATCACCGACGCGATCACCGAGCTCTACGATTTCGCCGGCACCTCGCAGTTTGCCGAGCTTGCCGGACTCGAGGAGCTTGCCGCGTCTGCCGACGAAACATACGGCGCCGATGGCGCCCAGCTCACAGAGCAAGCTGAACTCGCCGAGGATTTCACAGCGGCCGAGGACAGCGAAGAGGCGACGGACTTTGTCGACTACGAGGCTCAGGATGAGCCGATCGAGATAGACGAGAATGTGGACTCCACCGACATCAATCTGATGCTTGCATTCGGACTTGACGACGAGCTTGAGCGCACGATGGGTGCAGAGAACGCCCTGAAGCTCACGAAGGAGCTCGACGAGGAACAGCGCAAGCGCGATGAGAAGGTCCGAAAGACCGTCGACAATGAGTACATGAACCGCTCGCAGACCGCAGAGATCGCCCGCGATTACAAGCGCCGCTACACAGGAGCGAAGGTCAAGCTCATCCTCGGCGTGGTATTTGCGATCGTGCTCTTCTTTTATGAAAATCTGAGGATATTCGGCTTCGAATTCACGGGAGCGTTCGACTCCACCGTATATCCGACCGTGTACATCATGGGCAGCCTCCAGATCCTTCTCCTGGTTGCAGCATGTGCTTCCGATCAGCTCTTTGCAGGACTTGCACGGCTCTTCACCGGGAAGCCGGACGCGCGCTCGGTGAGCGCCGTGGCCACGGTAGCGGCGATAGCATACAACTCCGCGCTCTGCCGTCTGACAGTGCTCGCACACCGTCCGCTCGTTATCAATTTCGCAGTGGCGTTGATGCTCGTGTTCACGCTCGTTGCCGAGATGTATAACGTCCGCCGTGAGATATACACGTTCAATGTTGTATCCTCCAAACGGCCTAAGCATGTGATCACCAAGGTACCCACCCCCGAGGGCTCGGAGCTTGACTCTGTCGACGGCGATGTTCTGAAGTTCGAAACCGCCTCCTTCATAGACGGGTACTTCACCCGCACTAAGGAGCCGACCCGCTCCTCGAAATCCTATGCGATCGCGGCGATCGTGATCGCGCTTTGCTCTGCCGCGCTCGCCGGAGGCTTTACTCACATGTCCTCGGCCCATACCTCCATCGCAAGCATTGTTGAAAATTCCTTCTGCGGCTTCTTCATTGCCCTCCCGGTGTCCATGCTGATCTGCGCAAGCTATCCGTTCTTCTGCGCCGCAAGGGACGCCTACGACAGTGACGGCGCGATCATCGGCGAGTGCTCGCTCGAGGACTACTCGGACGCGGGCTGTGTCACCTTTGACGATATCGGCGTGTTCCCGTCCTACGGCGTGCGTGTTCAGAATGTAAAGGTTTACAACAATCACCGTATCGACCGTGTGCTCTACTACGCCGCATCTGTGTTCTCGGCGGCGCGCGGTCCGCTCACCGATGTGTTCGATGTGGCAACGATGGAGATCGGCCATTCCGACGACGTCAAGATCAAAGCCGCCGGCAGCGGATACCTCGCCGCAAGCGTCGACTCAAAGAACATTACCTTCGGCGCGGCCGCTGAGCTCATAAGCCGCGGCTTCGATATTCCGGAGGCTGTCACAGACGAGGACAGCTTCGACGAGGCGGATGTATCCGTCATGTACATGTTCCGCGAGGAGCGCCTGATGGCGAAAATGTTTATCAAGTACTCGCTCGACGCCGATTTTGAGTCAATCATGTCCGCGCTGTGCGACGAGGGCATCTCCGTTTCGATAAAGACCTACGATCCCAACATCGGAAGCGATCTGATCGCCGCCGGGCTGAAGAAGAAGGGCGAGTATTCCTACTCTGTCACGCGCTATGACGGCGCCGACGACGCATACGCGGTCGCGGAGAATGTCGACTCCGGCATCGTGAGCCGGAGCTCGGCAAAGACCTTGCTCGAGCTCATCTCCGAGTGCACAAAGGTCCTCGCGTCGCGCCGCGCCGGCACAGTGATCGGTGTTATATCCTCCATTGTCGCCGCGATCCTGATGCCGATCGTCATTTCCTCCGGAGGCGCAGGCAACCTCACCTCCGCTATGATCGCTCTATACCAGCTCTTCTGGCTCATTCCCGTGTATATAAGCGCGCGCATGTACGTAAGATAAAATCAAATTCTGATAAAGGAGCTCGGGAGGGGATGATCCCCTCCCGTTTCTGATACTATGAGAGAAGATATAAAATCCTTCATCACCGAGGTGCAAAAGCCCGCGCGCTACATCGGCGGCGAGCAGGGCTCGATTCTGAAGGACAAATCGAAGGTGGACCTACGCGTCGCATTTTGCTTTCCGGACATCTATGAGATCGGCATGTCTAACCTCGGCATGCGCATCCTGTGCGGTGTGCTGAATGAGATCGACAACGTCTGGGCCGAACGCGTCTACTCCCCGTGGACGGACATGGAGGAGCAGATGCGCGCGCGTCAGATCCCGCTTTTCACATCGGACAGCGGCGACGCGGTCGGCGATTTTGACATCGTCGCATTCACGC
>CAYVUJ010000092.1:0-4829 GCA_964454825.1 uncultured Lachnospiraceae bacterium
GGTCCGGGCAAAGCCCGGCGGGGTGTGGGGCGGCGCCCCGCGTGAAGCGGGGGTTCGGGGGCGGCAGCCCCCGCGTATCCGCGTATCCCCTATCTCTTCACCGTTTCGCGGGCGGCGACGAGTTTGTCGGCGAGGCACACGATCACGGCCTCGCGGCAACGCGGCGGGTGGAACAGATTCAGGGGGAACATGTGATGTCTGATGATATCGCGCTCTTTGGGGCACAGCTCGAAATCGCGCTCGGCGTTTTCGAGGGCGCGAGCGGCGTGGATGTACCCGTGCCAGCGGTGGGACGGGTCGTCCTCATGCCAGTCGTAGAGGAAGAAATCGTGGAGCAGCGCCCCGCGTATCAGCGCGCGCTCGTCGTACCGTACGCCGAGGGCACGCGCGATCGACACGCTGCACATCGCCACCTGCAGGGCGTGTGCGTACACCGACCAGCGCCCGTGCTGGACGAACGCGCGCTGGCTTTTCACCCGCTCGGAGGCGAGAATGTCCCGCCCGATCTCATGCACCCGGCGGCGCAGTGCCATGCGCTTCTCTCGCCCGAGGCGCAGACGCGTTATTTTATCCTTCACACGAACAGCCTCGCTTTCATAATACGGGGAATCATACGCGGGGCGCTGCCCCGCACCCCGATTATGCGGGGGTCTTGCCCCCGCGCCCCCACCAAAGGGGCGCAAAAGTTAGCATATAGCTTGGGAGAAATGACGCAACGCGTCATTTCTCGCGTACACGGCACGCAAATTGGCCGTTTCGCACAAAATATAATGCCGTGTACACCCTTTTGGAATCCCGACTAAAGGGATTTATAGGGAGAGTGCCTCATGATGAAGTTTGTGCAAACTCAAACAAGAGGTTTGTGCAGACTTTGGGGCAAGTCGCTCGCTCCCAATTGTCTCTTTCAGAAGTTTTTGAAGAGGGGGTCCGGGGGAGGAACTTTTTTCTGAGTTCGCAAAGCGAACTCGCAAGTTCCTCCCCCGGTCTTTTCCGGGCTCCCCCCTAATTACAACATATCAGCCGCTCGATCGCGGCGTAGCCGAGCGTCGTGCTCTTGAGCTGGCGGTCCGCCTCGAGGCAACGTCTGAGCGTCTCTTCGAGCTTTGTCAGATCCGCCGGCGCCGCGCGCAGGTACAGCGTCACCTTGTATTCGTGCAGCTTGAGCCGCTTCGCCGTCTCGCCGACGGACAGCCCCGCGCGCGAATACACCGCCGCCGCAAGCATGTCGGCGATCGTCCGGCTCACTGTCGCCATCACGGCGATCGGCTCCTCGCGCCGGATCTTCGCTCCGTACAAAGCGTGGAGCGCGCGCGCCTTGTCGCCCGCAAGGATCGCGTTCGACAGCTCAAACGCCTCCTGGGTCAGCGTCGCCGACGCAACCTCGCGCACCATGTCCGACGTCACCATCCCCTCGCCGTTTGCCTTCGCGTATGCGACAAGCTTCGCGCACTCAGAGCTCAGCGTGAACATGTCCTGCCCGCAGATCTCAACGAGCGTATCCGCCGCGCCGTACTCCACAGATAGTCCCTCGGCGAGAAAATGACGCTCGATCCATTTTCGCAGTTGTGCGCCGCCCTTCTTCCCGAAATACACGGGCACAAGGTGCTCCGTCAGCTTCTTGAAGAGCGTGCTCGGACGGTTTTTTTCAAGATTTCCCATGTCCGCGTCGCCCCACGCCACGGAGACGACAAAACACAGATCGCCGTCGCCCTTCGCGCGCTCGAAAATCGCGAGATACTCCGCAAGAAGCGCATCCTTCCACGAGCCGACGGCCGCGCGGCGGATGTGCACAAAGCGCCTCGCGCTGAACATGGACGCGGTGCAAAGCGCCGCCTCCGCCTCGCCCGGCGTGGTCTCGGCGCCGTCGATCACGGTCACGGCGAAGGTATCGTCCCCGACCACGGCGGCGGCAAGCTGATCAGTGTACCGCGATTTCATAAACTCCTCCTCACCGCAGAAGAGAAATCCGCCCGAGAGCTTATCGCCGTCTGCGAGAAGGAGTTTGAATTCGGTATCGGTCACTCGTCATCCTCCCTGTTTTCAAGCATATCGAAGAGCTCATCCCTCGTCACGAGGATGTTGAGCGCGCCGAGGAACGCGTTCGGCGTCATTCCCGGCGGCAGGCCGAGACGCTCTCCGAGCGCGTCGCGTGCCGTACGGCTGCCGTTCCCGGTGAGGCCGAGCGCCATCATATCCGCCTTGGTGAGGGTACCGTAATCGCCCCGCGCCTCGCCCGAAAAGCCCATGCGGCGGGCAAAATCGGCGAACAGCTTGCGCAGAAGCTCGTCCTGCATGCCCTCCACGCCGAGCGAGCCGTCCTTCGACGCTGTGCGCTTGCGGCGCTCTTTCCCCTCGATGCGCGGGATATAAAGGTTGTAGATTTTATCCGCCGGAAGGGCGGATTTGATATGCGATCGGATGAGACTGCCCGCTCCGTCGCTGTCGGTGAGGATCACCACACCCCCGCACTGTGCGAGGCGGCGGATGAGGGCCATCCTCTCGCGGCTTGTGAATATCCCGAAGCCGCCGGTGGTGATGATGGTCGCGTCGATGACGGAGGCGAGCTTGATCTTGTCGTACTTTCCCTCCACGACGACGGGCAGGGGGATATGGATGCGCTCGCTCATTGGCTGAGCACGTCGGTCATATCGTAGAGCCCCGGCCGGCGACCGGCGATGAACTTAGCCGCGGCGAGCGCGCCGTCGGCAAAGACGGAGCGGCTGGCGGCGTGGTGAGCGAGGGTTATCGTTTCGGTATCGGTGGAGATGTAGACGGCGTGTTCACCGACGACATTTCCCATGCGCAGTGAGTGCATGCCGATCTCGTTTTTCTCGCGCTTTGCCTGACCCTCGCGTCCGCAGACGGTCTTTGCGTCCGGGCGCTCGGCGAGGACGCTGTCGGCAAGGAGCAATGCGGTGCCGCTGGGCGCGTCGAGCTTGCGGTTATGGTGAGCCTCGACGATCTCGATGTCCGCGTCGGGGAAGAGTGCCGTTGCGCGGCGCACGAGGTCGCGAAGCACTGCGATCCCGAGGGACATGTTTGCCGACATGAACACGGGCACTTCGGCGCAGGTGGACTTGATCGTCGCGAGCTCCTCGGGCGTATGTCCGGTGGTAGCGATAACAAGCGCACAGCCGGTTTTGCGTGCGTATTCGCACAGCTCAGCGGCGGCGCTATGGTTTGTGAAATCGATGACGACGTCTGCTTTCCCCTCTACCTGATCGAGGGAGGTGAGCACTTTGGAGTCGCCGTCGGATGCGGCGAACTTGTCGACGAGCGCGAGAACGCTCACGTCCGCAGAGTTTTCGGCCGCCTCACGCAGAGCGCGGCCCATGCGCCCTTCGGCGCCGTTGATTATGATGGTCATAGTGGTGGTACTCTTTTCCGGAAAATTATGCGTCCGGTAGGACGCAGAACGATGGGCTTGCACAAACCCCTTTTGGGGGTCAGTGGGACAATGTTCTCACAAGCGCACCTCCAAGGTTTGCACAAACCCTATTTGGGGTTTCACCCCAAGCCCCACCAAAGGGACAAGTCCCTTTGGAAACCCAAAAATGGGGGTCTGTGCGAACTTCATTGCGGCGCAGTTGCCCTAACCCTTTCATTTAGTCGGGATTCCAAAGGGCCAATGGCCCTTTGGCGGGTTCCGGGCAGCGCCCGGCGGGGCGTGGGGCAGCGCCCCACATAATCCCGCGTATGTGTCCCCTTCTCTTACTTCACCAGCCCGAGGTCGAGCATTGCCGCTTTCAGCTTTGCTCTTGCGCCGTCGGTCATGGGCGTCAGCGGGAGGCGAAGCGTGTCCTCACACCATCCCATCATCGACATCGCCGCCTTCACCGGGATCGGATTCACCTCACAGAAGAGCGCGTCTATCAGCGCGTGATACTTGTACTGGAGCTGTGCCGCACCCGCGATGTCTCCCGCGAAGAAGCGGCGTGTCATCTCCACCGTCTCGGCGGGCATTACGTTCGACAGCACCGAGATCACTCCCACGCCGCCCAGCGCCATCAGCGGCACGATCTGGTCATCGTTGCCCGAATACAGATCGAGCTTGCCGTAGACGTAGCTCATCGTCTCCACGATCTTCGAAATGTCGCCGTTTGCTTCCTTGATCGCCACAATGTTCGGGTGATCTGCAAGCTCGCGGTACGTTGTCGGGGCGATGTTCACCCCCGTGCGGCTCGGGACGTTGTACAGGATCACCGGCGCGGCGCTCTTGTCCGCGATCTCGGTGAACATTTGCACAAGACCGCTCTGCGTGGCCTTGTTGTAATACGGCGTGACCACAAGCACCGCGTCCGCGCCTGCCTCGCAGGCACAGCGGGTCAGATCCAGCGCGTATGCGGTGTCGTTGGATCCCGTCCCCGCGCTGACCGGCACCCGTCCCGCACTGCGTTTGACCGCATACGCGATCGCGTCGCGGTGCTCGTCGTCGCTGAGGGTGGACGCCTCACCCGTCGTTCCGCAGACTACAAGTCCGTTGATCCCGGACTCGATCTGCCAGTCGATCAGACGGCCGAATGCGTCGTAATCGATCTCTCCGTCGTGAAACGGGGTGATAAGCGCGGTCGCCACCCCTTTGAATACTGTCTTTTTCATATTGATCTCCAATTCATATGCGGGGGCGCCGCCCCCACACCCCTGCTGGGCTTCGCCCAGACCCACCAAAGGGACAAGTCCCTTTGGAATCCCAACAAAGGGAGGGGTTAAGGATATGTGCGCTATCCCAAAGTACATATAAAACTCAACGAAGGAGCTCGCACTCGCTTCGCCATAGGGCACTTGCCCTATAATTCCCCTTTGACGGGAGTCAAGAGGGGCAATGCCCC
>CAYVUJ010000092.1:4839-5924 GCA_964454825.1 uncultured Lachnospiraceae bacterium
GGGTTTGGGCGGAGCCCAAACAGGGGTGCAGGGGGCGGTAGCCCCCGCAATTTACAGCTCGATGCCGCAGCCCTGGCACAGCGCGCGTGCGCTCTCGACAGAGTCGATGCCCGTGGGATTCTTGATCGGAGCGAACTCGCGCTCGCGCACGACCTCGAAGGGCAGACAGCTCTCGGAAAGGCGGATCATATCGAGCACGAGCGTCTCGAACTTGCGTCCGTTGACGGCCTCGGGCTTGACAGTCGTGCCTGTCGCATCATCGTAATATTTGATCTTCTTCTCAACAACGTGGAGGGGCATTTTGTCCTCAACGATGCGCTTGAGCTCGTCGACACGGAAGAGGTAATTGAGAATGACACCGAAGTAATACGCCGGCTCGCCCTTCTCGTTCTTCGTGTTCATAAGCTCGTCGGTCAGCTCGTAATACTCCACGATGGAGGGATGCTTGTCCTCGAGGCACATCACGCCGATACGCTCGTCGGGAGCGTTCTTCTTCACGACCTTCGCGCCGACGGTGCACTTCTCAGCGATCGTTGCGCCCACAAACACCGGGTCCGCGATGCGCTGGAGGACGTTGTCCACCGCAAAGACGTTGAGCCACTCGATGCCCGCCGCATCGGCGACCTTGTCCATACCGCTTGTGACCATGGATGAGAACCATGAGCCGTTGCCGTTCGGGGAGGTGGACATCCAACCCTTTTCCTCGAGGAAGATCTTTCCGTCATAATCCACAGCGGGCGCCATGTCCTGCACGAAGAAATGGACGTGTCCCTCATCGTAGCCGAAGAAATCCTTCTCCTTGAGGAAGGCGACGGTCTTTTCGTGGTTCTTCTCGCTCGTCATGACGAAGAGATGGATCCACGCGTCCGCCTCGCGTACTACATCAAGGAGATTCTCGATAAGGCGCTGGAAGATGTACACATCCTTTGTGAGACCGATTTTGTACATGCCCTTGGGGTCAGCGATTCCGAGCCTGGTGCCCATGCCGCCGGCGTGCAGTATCGCGCCGACCTTGCCGGCACGGATGGCGTCGAGGCCTACCGCACGGAATTCGTCATCCCTTTTTGCGATCATGACCAGCTCCA
>CAYVUJ010000093.1:0-5879 GCA_964454825.1 uncultured Lachnospiraceae bacterium
ACTCACCGTTGGTTACAGTTGAAAGCATCACTAATCATAATATCAATAAGGCAACAGCATTACCCGGCGAAGATGTAATGAAGCTGTATGGATATAGGTGGTTAGGCTGGTCTGATGAAAACGGAGAGTTATATTCTTCCTATCCTGTAGGTAAAGCCGGTAATATCACTCTGCATGCTAATTGGCAGAGCTTCAGGAATCAAGCAGTGCCGGTTGAAAAATTGGCTGATCCTAAAGTTTTTGAGGATGAAACAACCGGAACATATCTATTTACTTTTGAACTTGGTACAGTAAAGAATGTTCCGCTGCAAGTAATTAATGACTTTGGAAAAATGGTACCCGGTCAACCGGTTACACAAGAAGAAGTTAAAAATACTGTGTTACTAAGCAATGAAAAAGCAACAGCTATTGCCAACACAGTGGCAAGATCAACAACAAAAACTTCAACATGGACGCTGGCTAATCAATGGAATAATATAAGTTCCGTAAGCAAATCACATTGTAAAGAATTGGGCATAGACTCAGAAGAAATCAATTATGATTTTTCAAGTAAAGACACAAATCTGCATATAGCAACAGATGACGGTGGTTCATCCAACGAAACAATCAACTGGGGAGTAAATGCCAAAGTATACGGAAAAAACACAACTGAAGTTGGCGGAGAATTAAAATTCCCGATCGATATATTTAACGTAGGCGTGAGTGCTAAAAATACAACAGAAATCGGAGGGGAAATCAATGGATACTATGATAAAACTACTGTAAACAATTCCTATTGGAATACAAAGACATCATATGATGAAAGCAATTATATTGCAAACAGTACAACAACAAGAAACAGATTAAGTCAGTTTGTAAGCGATCAATATAAGTATAGTTCTACGCAATCAGTCGGTGGTTCACAATCTTCTTCAGAAGAGTATGCTGTTGGAGAATCAAGTTCTGATGAGTATTCATCTACCATAGCATATAAAACGGAACAAATTGAGGAAAAATCATATATTACAACTTATTCGACCGAACTTGAGGGATGGTGGCGTCAGCTGATAGTAGGTACAGTCCACGTTATTGGTGTCGTTGCATATGATATGGAAACCAGTACCTATTCTGTATTCACATATAATGTGTTGGATGACAAAACAAGCAGATACATGGACTATTCAAAAACATCTGACGATTATAATGATTTTGAAACAGGGGTTATTCCTTTTGAAGTTCCATATTCCGTAAATGAATATATTTCATATGTGCTTGGATATTCAGAAGGCCTTGAGATTGACAAATCTACAGGCATTATTACCAAGTATACGGGCAATGCAGAACATGTTCATATTCCCGACTATTATACTGTTCACAACGGAGACGGTACATATACAGCAGTTAAAGTTACGGGTATTGTTCCCGGCTTATTTGCTGATAATACAACTGTCAAATCTATCAGACTTGGAAAATACATTACTGAAATTCCTCAAAATGCCTTTAATGGCTGTATTGCGCTTAAGACGGTTGAGTATGGCAAATTGACCTCAATAGGTGAAAATGCTTTTGAAAATTGTGTATCATTGCAAAATTTCTCGATAGATACAGCAATAACTTCTTTGTGGGAAAGTGCATTCAAAAATGTACCTGAGATAGTTGTCAATGCCGCCAATTCCGATATTGTAAAGACGGCCACTGTCAGTGGAGCAAAAACGATAAGTATATATCTGAAAGATCTGAGTGATGAACTGGAAAATACTGTTTTAGAAGTGCCTGAAATAACAGTAAACTATTCTTTATATGGTCGTGACAAAACTAATAAAGCAAAAAATTACAGTAATTTGAGAATCGATTCAAAGGCTGCGAATACAACTATTAACGGTATGAATTTTGTAGACAATACAGATGTTGTTTTGAAATTTAATTCCGAAAGCGTAACGCTTGCTGAAGTAAATGTTGAAACTACACCGACAATTTCAGTAATTCTTACGGCAGATGATACGAAACTATATTTAATGGATAAAAATACAGTTTCATCCTCAGGAACCAATGCAATTCTCGCTTATGCTGTAACAATTGAGAAAGCAGCAGGAACGAATACTGCAACTTCGCTGTCTTCAACAAACGGTAAGCTGCTTTGGTGTAAGAATTTTACAGATAGCAACAACTTGTATATCGGCGAAAACGACAGTATTAGGGAAGATTCATATCAGCAGCTTCTTAATGATTCGCTTCCGTGGGTACTTGAATCAGAGATGCCGGCAGGTGCAACTGTGGTGAATACAAAGTGGACGTATGAACTGACAACCAACATCACTTCTGATAAGTCTAAAGTTGACGGCTATACTTTGTATAATACTACATCAAAATGGGGTGACTATGGTTCATGGAACAGTTGGTCAAAATCGGCAGTCTCAGGAAGCGATTCAAGACAGGTTGAAACAAAGACTGTAACAGATCGTGCTGCGTATACAAATTACAGATATTATATATATCGAAGCAGTGATGGTTATGCGTGCGGAACCTACGGATTTTCAATTAACGGACGCACATGTACTATACTTGATGAAATCAATTTAACCTATGCATTGAGTCTTGTTGACTCGGCAAATGGACTATATGGTTATTATCAAAGCGAGCATTCAAGCTTTAATAATAAATCAGGTTGTAATAGATGGTTCTTTGACAAGTCAACCTATGTTCCCGCTGTTACTCATACCGAGTACCGCTACAGAGATCGTAGTTTGGTTTACACATATTATCACACCAAAACAGAAGCTATGGAATCTAATACTGCCGTCGCAGAATCTGATACTATCAGTAATGTTAAAAAGTGGGTACAGTATACGGTAAAATAATCTATCCAATAACTAAGAAAACGGTCGGTGTCAATTGATACCGACCGTTTTCCATTTTAAGTTAATAATATTTGAGAGTATTATATTAGTGTTTATAATCTCAATTGTCCTATTCCGAACACTCTTCATTTAAGCAACTTCATTTCATCTCATTTTCCAATTTGAGCTTTTTAGTGGTACCCTCACGGTTTGCTATTTTTCTTTCCAAAAATGAGAACATATTATGTATAGCAATTGCTGTTTGACGGTGATCGGAAACTTTTTTCTATTATACATCAAATCTGTTGCCGGAACAATACATACCGCTTCTGCTAATTGCCTTTGTAGTTACTCCTTTACGCAAGCGGTAGTATTTCACATTGTCGTAGAAGTTTCGCTGTTAGGAATACCTTCAAAACAGAATTTTAGATGCATCAGCATTTTGCCATGCAGATATTCATATAAGTCTGTGTGATTGAGGAGGCGTGCATTGGCAATCACAATTTATTTCTATAACTAAACCGATTCATTACCTGTTTTTTCTTTTGGCTGTTACTTCCGTGTAGATTTCAGTTGTAGAAACACTTGAGTGGCCTAAGATTTCTTGTACAGAACGCAAATCCGCTCCATTGGCTAATAAATTTGTGGCGAAAGTATGGCGTAGGTAATGTGGCGTCGAATGTGATTGCAGCCCGGCACTGATGCTCAAAGTATTATATATGTATTCTATTCCATGAATGCTCAATGGTTTTCCGTATCGATTGACAAACACCTTATCCGTATGTACCTCTCTTGTATTGCGTACTGTTAGCCAATGTTTTAAATTTGTCCAAGTCTGCTGGCAGGAAATATAGATAAGTCGCTGTTTTCGTCCTTTTCCGTGTATTAAAATTACATGATCCGCCGAGATAATGTCATTAAGTGAGATTTCTGATACTTCTGCAATCCGAATGCCGGTGCTGATGAGAATATCAATTATGGCAAGATTTCTTGCTGTTTTCCATGTGGTATATGGAGTCGAAGCTTCAGCTTTTTGCTTATTTAATGAGGAAAGCAATTTAGAAACTTCTCTAATGGCAAGAGTTTTGGGTAGCTGTTTTTCTTTTTTGAATTTAAATTTATGACATTGATAATAGTTTTGATCTATATAATCATGTGTATATAGATATTCGAAATACATTTTTAAAACTATCAGCTTGCGTTTTATAGTGCTATCTTTTAGTTTTCGTTCATGCATAAGCTGTTGTATGTATTTTAAAACTGTAGTTTCATCATACATTTCGCAACTACAAAAATCAACGAAAGCTTTTAAATCAGACCTATAAGCGATAATGGTTTTGTCTGACAGATTTTTGGTTGATTGAATCTCGTTCAAAAAATCTTCGATAAGGAATAAATTTTTTCGCATTGTTGCACCTCGTATTTTGATTTAATATTGATTATTTTACCAAAATACGATATAATTAGTGTGACAAAATCTAACAATAACTATTTATTATTGTAAGATGACTTTGTCATTTATGTATTGTATAGGAAATGAAATATGCGACTTTGGTTGTTATGTGAAACAAGAGAATTATATGGGGACGATAGTGTTTCTAGTAAAAAAAACTGTCACCTTCCTACTCGAAAAACAATAAAAGCAATTTCTAATATTATTCAAAACATTGGGTATAAAGTTGTTGTAACAGATGGAATAAATGAGGCTATTTCCATTATAAAAGAAAAGCAAATAGATATCGCATTTCCTATCTCTAGTAGTTCTGGAGGAAATGGAAGACAAGTTTGGATGCAATCGTTATTAGAAGCGTTAAATATTCCTTTTGTGGGAAGCGATGCTAGAAGTATTTTGTTGTCAAGTGATAAGTATCAAACTAACTTGATTGCATCGGAAAACGCTATAGCATCTATTCCCAGTCGAACTATTATTAACTCCAATGGTGAAATTGTATCGTCAATTTGTGAAAATAAATTCCCATGCATAGTAAAGCCAAATTTTGAAAGTGATAGCAAAGGTGTATACTTAGTTCACAGTGCAGATGAACTAAGAGAAAAAGCAGAATTAGATTGGCAAATCTTTAATCAAAAAATAATTTGTCAACCCTTTATATCTGGTCAAGAAATAACGGTCTCCGTGTATGAAGAAAACAACAATCCAAAAATATTTGGTATGGCAGAAACTTTAACTAGTGACGAAAAAAGCCTTGAAATATATACACATGAATATAAACACTTAGCAAAGTGTATAAAGAAAAAACCAATTATACCTGATAACATATATTGTATGCTTTGTGAAAATTCAAAAAGACTTTTCAAAATTTTGAGTCTTCATGATTATGCAAGAATTGATTATCGTTTAGATGGAAATAATATCCCATATCTATTAGAAGTCACCCCTACACCTAGTTTGCCACTTTCAGCTTCTTATATTAGAGCCGGTGAGTTATATGGTATTGAAGCCTCAACAATGATCCAGCGAATTATCAACAGCACAATATTTAGATATGGACTATAAGTTTTATACGGAGGAAAAATGTTTAAACGAAATAAAAAAGCAACCAATCCTTGTGCCGTAAAATTTACTGATGATATTGTTGATCGCGATGTTGAAATGAAAAGGCTTTCGGAAATAGTTAATGAAAATGAGACTGCTTATGTATATATATTCTTTTCCGCATCGGGAATAGGCAAAAGTTCTCTTACACTTAAGTTTTTAAGAAATTTAAACATAGAAAATGATGGAATTTCAATTAGGGTGAAAATGCCTCCAAAAAATGATACCAATTATGAGGAAGGGGCATTTTTATACTCTATATTCGAAGAATTGCTCCAAATTCTTAAGCCTCTATGTAAAATAAAACGATATAAAAAATTATCATTTGAGTACTATATAACACACTGTAAAGACAAAGCTTTAAAAAGACGATTATTAGAAAATTTTATAGATCCAATATTTGATGCAGAGAATATAAAAAACTCACTTATACGTAGATTAATGTTCTATTTAATTAAGCGTATTTTGCGATTAGGAGAGTTTAACTATATCAACGTTCTCAAAGAAAA
>CAYVUJ010000094.1:0-5869 GCA_964454825.1 uncultured Lachnospiraceae bacterium
CAAACTCATTCCGGGGGTCCGGGGGACAATGTCCCCCGGGCAGGTCCGGGCGGCAGCCCGGATGGGGGTTTGGGGGCGATAGCCCCCAACGTAACATGCCCCCTCGCGAAGGGTGTAAGCCCGAGCGTAATGAAGTCTGTACTCCACAATGAGACGGGTCGCAAAACTCAGATGCGATGTTGGGCTTCGCCCAAACCCACGAGGGGCGCCGCCATACACGGCATGAAGTTTGTGCTATGAATGCCAATTTACGTGCCGTGTAGCGCAGAATGACGCAGAGCGCCATTCTGCCTGAGCTTTGCTCAAATTCGCACACCCCGCCAAAGGGCCAGTACCCTTTGGAATCCCGAAAGGGGTTTGTGCAGACTTGGAAGTGTGTGCAAATCTGGGACCTTCTGTGGTTATTATACCATGTTTTCCCCGCAGACTCAACTGTTTTATGCCCTCTATTTCCATATTTCTTGACAGTCGCCCCGTTTTGTGTTAAAATATAATGTGACAGCTTGTCCGTACAGATCAATTTCACCCCCCGAGGACCGCTTATTTATGAATATAAAAAACCATCTCCGGGTCTTTCTTATCTCCATGGTACCAATCATCGAGCTGCGCGGAGCTATCCCGGTCGGAGCCGCTTCGGGTAACGGGTGGCTTGTGAACATGCTTTTGTGCATCGCCGGAAATATGCTCCCCGTACCGTTTATACTGCTGTTTATCCGCCATATACTGTTATGGATGCACAAGACCCCTCTCGCACCGATAGCAGACATGATCGAGACAAAGGCCCATAAAAACACCGGCAAGGTCACAAAATACGCCGCGCTCGGCCTGTTTCTGTTCGTCGCCATCCCACTGCCGGGGACCGGAGCGTGGACGGGCGCGCTCGTCGCCTCCATGCTCGATATGCGGATGAAGTTCGCCCTTCCCTCGATCCTCGCAGGCGTTGTCACCGCCGCCGTGATCATGTCGCTCGCTTCCTACGGCTTTGTGTCGTTCCTCTCGTTTCTCACGTAACGAACATATTTTGCGTGCGCCGCCGCACATATCACCGCAAACAAAATGCCACAACCACTGAAAGGTGCGTTTTATGAAAAATATCATCCGGATCGCAAAAAAGAACCTGCATATCATCATTTTCACAGCGTTTGCCGTGCTGTTTGCCCTCTCATTTTGGTATATCTCCCCGTCCGGGAATGACGTCCTCCTTGCCGAGCGCGCGTCATCGGACGGATTCTTCTCTGCAGTGGGATACGGCACAAACGAGCTCGGCGAGGGCATCGTCACATCGTTTTTGTGCACGCTTCTTGCGATCTGCCCGCTGTTTATCGGCCGCGTGCTCTCGTTCGTTCTGTGCGTTGTCACGCTCGTCCTCGCCGCACGTCTGCCCTTCCCGAAGCGCTCGGACGCCGATGACGAAGAGCACAGAAAGAACGCTACAGCGCTCGTCTTCACCGCGGCGCTCTTTGCCGTCAGCGGCAAATCCGTTCTGCTTGGCTCCGTATTCAGCATAAGCGGCATGGTGCATTACGTGCTCCCTACACTGCTCATCCTTGTGCTCGTGTACCTCACCATGCACAGCGACGAAAACAAGGGCGCGCTTTACGCCGTTCCCGCACTTACGGTTGCGATCGCCATGCTCAGCTATCAGGCAGCCGTCGCCGCGCTCGTGATCGCCGTCTTTGATTTCATCAGTGTCCTGCGTTCCAAAACATTCCCGGCACTCCGCGTCGCACTCTGCGGCACATCCATTGCAATCCTCGCATCATGCTCCGCACTCTACCTCGTACAGAGCGCCGGTTTTCCGGAGGGGGTCGCGCGCAGCTTCATCCTGCGCAATTTCATCGCCTCCGTCCTCGGATACGGCGGATTTTTCATCCCGATCCTTCTTTTCATGCTCTTTACCGCAGTCTCGTCCCTTACAAATGACATCATCCCCGCGGTGAAGGCCCGCACGCCGATCAGCGTCAGCCTCATTCTGCGCGTCATGCTCTGCCTGCTTTCGGCGGCAACCTTCGTTCTGCTCATCCCGTACTCAGCGCTGATTACCGTCGTGAAGATCCCCGGGATCATGCTCATCCCGCGCTTTCTTGTCACAAGCTGTCTCGCCGTGGCCGTGCTTCTTATCGACATGCACTGCGGCGCGGACCGCCTGTCGGCACGCCTCGTGCTCGCCGCCACAGCCGCGCTGTTTGCATCTGCCGTAACGTGCACCTTCGGCGGCGCGGCCTACTACATCCCGATGATCCTTGCACTCCCCGTGCTCGCGCACCTTTTCGCACGTATACAGACAAAGCGCGCCGCCACAGTCATCGCGGCAGGCCTGGGCGCGCTGTATTTTGCGCAGAACAGCGTCACTCCCGCGCATTTTATCAGCGTCGCAGCACTTCTCGGCGCGGGCGCGATCATCCAGGCGTCGCCGCTTTTCCGCAAGCGCCGCATTTACGAGACAGTCGTCGTGCTGTTTGTGTTCGTGCTGTTCTTCATGACAAACAGATGGCTGTGACAGCCGCCGCCTGGCCACGCCAAAGGGACAATGTCTCTACTAAGGGTAATGATAGGGCAACTTCGCCGCAATGAAGTCCGCGCCTTTGTTTGTTACAAGACATAGGCTTCGTTTGCGCTCAGGCTTGCGCCTTTCGCGCGAGCATCTGCAATGTTGGGGCTGCCGCCCCAACCCCACGCCCGGGCCCTGCCCGGACCCGCCGGGGGACATTGTCCCCCGGACCCCCAATATTCCAATACCCAGGAGAAGCCTATGATTTCCGAACAACGTAAGGACCACATCACCGAAAACTACCGCCGCGTCCTCGATGACATCGAGTCGGCACGTGCCGCGCGCGGCGGCGACGCCCCCGTCACCCTGCTCGCCGCGACCAAGACCGTCGAGGCCGAGGACATCCTCTTCGCCTGCGACAGCCTCGGCCTCACCCATGTTGGCGAAAACCGCGCCGAGGAGCTCGTCTCCAAGTTCGACGCGCTCTCCGGTCACGCCGAGCTCCACCTCATCGGCACCCTCCAGCGCCGCAAGGTCCGCACCATCGCCGACAAGGTATCCGTCATCGAATCCGTCGATTCCCTTGCCCTCGCCGAGGAGATCAACAAGCGCTGTGAGGCCCTCGGCCGCAAAATGCGCATCCTCGTCGAGATCAACTCCGGCCGCGAGGCAAACAAGGGCGGTGTCATGCCCGAGGACGCCGCGTCATTTTGCGACGAAATCGGGGCTTTTTCCTCCCTCGAACTCGCCGGACTTATGACAATGGCCCCAGTTTGCGACAAAAAAGACGATTATAGAAAATATTTTTCACAAACTTATCAGATTTTTATTGACATTTTCACAAAAAAGCCTCATAATATAAGAGACTATATTCTCTCTATGGGAATGAGTGACAGCTTCATTCCCGCTGTGCTCGAGGGCGCCACCGAAGTCAGAGTCGGTTCCGCCATATTCGGGAAACGAAAATATCTTCAAAAATAAATACATTTGAATACGGAGGACGAAAATATGGGCATAATGGACAAGATCAAAAGAGCCACCGGGGCGGACGAGCCCTACGATGATATCTACGATAACGAGTATTACGACGGATTTGATTCCTACGGTGACGATATCGACAGCGCTCCCACACAGTCGGCGGGCGACACATACGCAAGCGCAGGCGGGATCGGCGGCTCCACGTACAGCGCACCCGCTTCGACACCGTCTTTCTCTGCCACAGGCGATATCAGTCTCTCCGGCAGCGCGATCGAACTGAAGGTCGTCAAGCCGGAGCACTTCGAGAGCGTCACACAGATCGCGGATCATCTGCTCAAGAAGAGAACGATCGTTCTCAACCTCGAGAACACAAACAAGGAGACCGCGCGCCGTCTCATCGACTTTCTTTCCGGCGTGGCGTACTCCATCGAGGGCTCTCTGAAGAAGATCGCCTCAAACGCGTATGTCATCACCCCCTCCAATGTTGACGTAGGTGACGCACAGCTCCGCTCCGGACGCGGCGCGCCGAAGGCTCAGCCGAAGGAAGAGGCCGGTGCTGAGAGCGCAGGCGAGGGCACTTCTTTCGCCGAGCTTTGATTTTCGCGCAGCCGCACCCGCAGGCATGATGACACCATCGGCGTAATGCATCTGCGCCCGGGTCAGTGTGTCGGCCGGACCGTGTGACAGCACTTTGACCGGTATGACATGCGAAGTCTGCCCCCCGTACTTCCGGTGGAAAAGCGGAAGTACAGTCGGTAAAGGCCGGGGTCGGCGAATAACCGTATCCGCTGCGGCATATATTGCCAAGGGAGTTTGCAAACAAAGACGCCGTGCCGCGTTCACGCGGTACGGCGCTGTGTCTTTGCCGCGATTAGTCGGCCGAGAACCCGGCGGTGTCGTCTTGAATATCACGAAAGGAAGGACAAAATGGAAATAGCCTTTTATATGCTGAAAAGCGTGACGACCGTCATTCTCCTTGCCCTGCTCGGCGCAATGCTTGTCCGTGCGGTCCTTTCGTGGTTTCCGTCAAGCTCCGAGGGCGCGTTCGACACGGTGATCTTCACGATAACAGAGCCGTTCATCGTCCCGGTTCGAACGATTCTTGAGCGCATCGAGTGGGTGAGAAACGCCCCCGTTGACGTGCCGTTTTTCATGACTCTTCTGATTATTTCCCTTATATTTGACGCAATATCATGAGCTATCTGACAGATCACGCGCGGGACCTTCTCGCCCGCGCCGAGTACACAGCTGAGGCAACATATTTTCTCTCTCCCGCCGAGCAGCGGGAGATTTTTGACGTTCTCCCGGCGGCGCGCGGCCGCCTGGTATTCTGGGGAGGTGCGATCGGAGCCCAGCGCCGCATGGCGTTTTTCCTTCCGGACTGGATGCTGATGTCCTTTGACGGTGACGCCTCCGCGCCGTCACTCGCCTCTCTCGGCGCGTTTTCCGACGAGCGGGAGGCGCGCGCAGCCGCGTTCGATGCGGACGGCTCGCTCTGTGAGGGGCGCATCGCGGTGGCGTGCATCAGGGGCAGCGGCTTTGTGCGGCTCGGACACCGGGACTACATGGGGACGATCCTGGGTCTGGGGATAAAGCGCGCAATGATCGGGGATATCGCCGTGAAGGGCAAGCATGAGTGCGAGGTATACTGCACGGAGGCGGCGTGCCGCGTGATCTCGGAACAGCTCGAGGGCATCGGCCGCGATACAGTGAAGGTGTCGGTACGCCCGGTTGCTCCGGGGGAGCGCATCGAGCGCCGGTACGAGGAGATGCTTGTGAATGTGGCGTCGCTCCGGCTTGACTGCCTGGTGCGGGAGCTTGCAAATGTGTCGCGTGAGTCGGCACAGAGGCTGATCGCATCCGGCGCGGTGGAGCTTGACCACCGTGAGGAGACAGCCGCGGACACACGCGTCGCCGCCGGGAGCACACTCTCCGTGCGCGGCGTGGGCAAGTTCCTCGTGGGCGAGCAGCAGGGCACGACCCGCAAGGACCGCCTCAGGATTAAGGTGTATAAGTATGTGTGATAAATGCGGGGGAGGGACTTTGCGAGTTCGCTATGCGAACTCAGAAAAAAGTTCCTCCCCCGCACCCCCTCTTCAAAAACTTTGAAAGGGGAGAGGGAGGGAGAGTACCTCACATCAAAGTCTGCACAAACCCCTTTCGGGGGGCCGGGGGATAACATCCCCCGGCGGGGCGTAGGGCAGCGCCCCACTGGGGCTTGGGGCAAAGCCCCAACATCGCATTCCCCTGTACTTCCGACCTCGTCGGAAGTACAAAAGTCGGAAGAACAACCTCTGGACAGACGCACAAACCCACAAAATCTGCACAATCCCCCCTCTCCCCGAGTCTGCACAAACAAACATCCCCCCGGCAAAGTAAACGCCCGGCACAGTAAAACCT
>CAYVUJ010000095.1:0-5839 GCA_964454825.1 uncultured Lachnospiraceae bacterium
AATCATGCGAATTCCAATGGCGGAGCAATTAAAAATTATAGTGTTATTGAAAATATTAAGGGGGATTTTATTGGTAATAATGCAGCATCTTTTGGTGGGGCTATAGCAAATTGTTATGATAGTTATTATGGTACCAGTGTTATTACTAGTATTACAGGTAATTTTATAAATAATTCGGCACAAAAAGATGGTGGGGCGGTTTATAATAATGGCACAATCGGTGATATTACCAGTGATTTTATTTCAAACCAAGCAATAAATAACGGTGGTGCAATAGCAAATAGTTATTTTTATAGTGGTTACTTTTCTTCTTCTTTGATAAGTGCAGAAATTGGTAATATTACAGGGAATTTTATTAATAACTATGCTTATAGCTCAGCAGCAGCTAGAGGTGGAGCAATTTATAATCAGGCTAAAGCTGTAAATTTCAGTGCAACTATTGGTGATATTACTGGAGATTTTATTGCAAATTATGCAAAGTCAGAATCTGGAGAAGCTACTGGTGGTGCAATTCATAATGAGGCTCATTCAAAAGTTTTTTCAACCTCAAATAGTTTCTCGAATCCAAGGAGTAATACTGCAAGAATTGGAGATATCAAAGGGAATTTTGTTGAAAATTATGCGGAAGGTATATCCTCATTATCTGCAGGTGGAGCAATAGCCAACTGGGCAAGAGTTAATTATCCTGCGACGACTGTTGCAACTATTGGTAATGTAAATGGTGATTTTATCCGAAACTATGCTAAAAATAATTCCGGTAATGCTTATGGTGGTGCGATTTATAATATAGCTGAATCGGATTGTTCGGTGGCAACCACCAATGCAACTATTGGCAATATAAAAGGTGATTTTGTTGAGAATTATGCAGTAACAACTTCTGGTAAAGCCGCAGGTGGTGCAATATACAATGAAGTTGGAATTTATTCCAAAGCTTCAATCGGTGATATTGAAGGAGACTTTGTTGCTAACTATGCAAAATCTGATTCTGGCAATGCCCATGGTGGTGCGATTTATAATATTGATGGTGGGAACATCGGAGAAAAAGACGCATCTGGCAAAGTTATCGGCGGATTAATTAACACTAATTTCTATAATAATAAAGCTGTAACAACCAATGCAGATTCTACTGCTAAAGGTGGTGCAATTTACTCAAACAATGACTTAAATATCATCGCAGATAATAAAACTTCAACATTCATGGGCAACTATACTCAAGTTGGTGAAGAAGTAGATGACAACGCAATATATCTTGATAAAGCAACTGCTGCTTTGAACTTCCAACTCCGTAACGGCGGACAAATCGTTATGAAAGATAATATTCGTGGTGCTGTCAGCGGTGATAACCACTATACAGTAAATATTACAGGTGATAGTGTTGTCGATACGATTTTCTATCTGCATAACGATATCTACGAGGCAAATGTATTGGTAGGAACAACAACTCTTAACACTATTAATAATGACATCCATACATATAATTTCAATAAGTTTACACTTACTGGCGATACAAACTTTGTTGGCGATGTAGATATCTTGAACGAACAAATGGATCACATCGAAACAAAAGATAATTATGGAGATCATGTTGGTAATCTTAATGTTGTAGGGTTACACTTAACATCTGATGCACCAGATGAACGTGATATGTCCAAAATCTTCTTTGCAGAAAACGGCTTGAAAAACAATGTAGCAAGTGTGATTGGTGAGCTTCCTATGGATAAATACCAAAACCACAAGGCTTATACTCCTATTCATGCTTATAACTACAAATATGTAGTTGAAGATGATGGTGGCTATTTCGTATTTGCCAAAGCAGACAAAGTTATTAAAGATGTTCCGTTGGATCCAACCGGCGTTCCATCAGGTTCGCCAACACTAGAATCAACTGGTAATCCATCAGATGCGTTTAACCCTTCAGTACTCGCAAACCCTGTAATGACACATGTTATTGGTAATTCTGCGATTAATGAAACATTTAGATATGTATTTGAACACGCAGATGCATTTACACAATTACCTGAAGCAGTAAGACAAGCTCAAATGGATGCTAATAAATACGCATTATCAACGAATTTTAATAATAATTTAGGTTCACTTTGTTACGATCACCACGAAGAAAACAAAGGTGCTTGGGTAAGACCATATTCAACATTTGAAAAAGTTGACTTGAAAAACGGACCGGGAGTCAATACTATTACTTACGGAACACTTGTTGGTTATGACTCTGATTTCCACTTCCACAAAAGAGGATGGACAAGTGTAGATACTGCTTACATAGGTTATATGGGCTCATCTTCTCATTATAAAGATGTAAATTCTACTATGAATGGAGGTTTATTAGGTTTAACCGAAACATTCTACAAAGGTAATTTCTGGACTGCATTAACTGCAAGTGTTGGTGCCGGTTTAGTTGAAACCCATAATATGTATGGCAAAGAAGATGCAACAATGTTAATGGCAGGTATTGCAAGTAAGACTGGTTATAACCTTGAATTTAAAGAAGGAAAATATATCTTACAACCGATAATGCAAATGTCATACACTTTGGTTAATACATTTGATTATACAAATGCTGCAGGTGTAAGAATTGATTCTGATCCTATGCACAGTGTCCAGCTAAATCCAAAAGTAAGATTTATAACAAATACTAAGAAGGGCTGGCAGCCATATGTTCAAGTT
Organism: uncultured Lachnospiraceae bacterium; assembly: GCA_964454825.1. Taxonomy (GTDB): domain Bacteria; phylum Bacillota; class Clostridia; order Oscillospirales; family CAG-272; genus UMGS1312. The sequence goes on from CAYVUJ010000095.1 coordinate 2,680, forward strand.
GGAATGAACTGGAATTTGTTTAACAAAACCCATACTAGTGCAAATGGCGTTGAATTACCAAATATGAAAACAAAACCGTATGTTGAATATGGGCTAGGGGTTCAACGTAGCTGGGATGATAAGTTTACAGCTTTTGCTCAAGCTATGGTTCGTAATGGCGGCAGAACAGGTATTGCATTAACCACAGGTTTCCGTTGGGCTCTTGGGCGTGATGAAGAAAAAAATCAACATATGGACAAAACTGTTCAAAAGGTTGATAACTCTATCCAACGTCAAAATCTATCTAACTTGCAAGAAACATTACAAAGTACTCAAAACTCTTCAAGTGTTAAAAGCGGACACATTATTAAACAATTGGGTGTTAGTAAGAAACGTTTCTCAACAAAAACTGCTAATCAAGCATTCCCTAAAGAGTTATAGTTTGATAGGTTAATCTAATAAACAAATATGCCCTAAATCTGTACAAATACAGGTTTAGGGTTTCGTTTCTTCTGAAAACTTCTTTTTAACTTGTCTGTCGAATATAATTAATTATTTTGATAAAGAGATTAGGCTTCTTGGGTTTTTCTGGGTGTTTAATTATAAATTCAGGATGTGAATGTTTGAATTTTTGAAGCTCTTTAGGATTTCTTATAATTTCCTCGCGTACCCCGACGCATAAAGACTTTACATCTGAGATTTGAGGGAAAATTGATTTGTAATTTTGGATGGCATTCTCCCAATAATCAACTATGCCCAATAAAGGATCTATAACTATAGATTTTCTATTTGGGATAAATGCAGAATGTTTATCTACATTTTGACCGTAAAATTTATCGAGTTTACTTATGTTCGCCGGTAGTTCTTGATTAACTAGTAATACTGTATGCTCTAAATCCGTAAAGCTAGAATTAGAAACTTTCTTCGCTAAATTAATACAGTGAACATTTTTGTACCCGTTTATTTTCGCTATCAGAAATGCAAGTTCAGAGTTCTCTTTGCAATTCATTACGCGAAGCTTTTGTATTCCCCATGCCAGAGCATTGCAATATTTATAATCATTATCTGTAAAGTTTTTTAGAACGCTTCTCAGTGAAGCAATTTTTGTAGTAGTTAATCGGGTGCCAATATTTTTAGTGTTTTGGTATGATGATATCATATCTGACTGGCTAATAAATTTATTCGGCTGGTTTAATCTAATCTCACCTTTCTGAGCTAACAGATCGCCAATATACGAAGACGAAGCAGGAAAATCCGATTTAATCTTATGTAAGATTTGTTGAGCTTTTTTTATTTCCTGATTTCTGCCGGAAAATCGAATATTACTGCTTTTCGTGCTTAAATCAATCATATTATTATAAATAAAGTCTGTAAAAAAAATTTTTGCGAGGCGTATGTGTTAAGGTTTGTAAAAAAAACTAATATTAAAATAACAAGAAATTATTTGTTTAGGTATTATCTAAGTATGAGAATTTTATCTTCTTATAATAACCCTAATATAAGTTTTAAATCATCACAGGTTAACATTGTCTCTATGGCCGATAACCATGGTGATTTGTTGGCTATGCCTCAGATGATGAAGGCTATTCAGGTCAATAAAAAAGATATATTTGAAAAATCTAATGATAAAAGTACTCTTAATGTACTTGCTATTGCAGGTGATTTTTTTATGAATCCTAATAAAAAAGGGTTCTTGACTAATCCTACTTTTAATAATGGTGATGTACAGTATAATTTCTTTAATAAAATTTTGTATACAACAAAGATGGCTTCAGGTAATAAGGACAGATTTGTAGCTTTGTATACTCCGGGTAATCATTGCTTTGATGGCGGTGATGAATGGTTGTTTAATAAGTTAAACAGATCACAGTATACAACAATTCTTACTAATGTTAATAGACACCAATCCCCATTGGCGGATCACTTAATTAGAGAAAATGAGAAGTTCTTTACCAAAAAAATTCTAGAAATTCCCGATAGCAAAGTGCCTGATAGAACTAATAAAGTTCTTGTTTTAGGTGTTACAATTCCATCTATGAATTATTATAATCCGGGGTTGTTAGGTAAAACTAGATTTTATGATAATTCTAATAAGAATGATGCCCTCCTTGAAGAAAAGGATTTGAGAAAAACATTAAGAGTTATTAAATACAATGTTGCGGATTTTAAACGAAAAACCCCTAATGGTGCAGTTGTTGTTATGGCTCACACAGGTAACAAAATTTCGGCTATGCTTGCTGAAAAAATCCCTGATATTGATGTTATATTAAACGGGCATGATCATAAAGAATTTGAAATAATGAAGGGCAAAACCTTCATCCTCTCTCATGGGCAAGGTAGTAAATTCCTGAGAAGTGTTCAGTTAAAGTTTGATGATAACGGCAAACTCTCAGAGGTAAGATCAAGAAAATTCGAAACTGAGAAGTATGATAAGATGGCAAGAAAAGATGCTCATTTACAAGCTTTTCTTAATGTAAATGTGAAAAAGGATTTGGTTCCGCTTGTGTACTTTAAAGATGATAGCGGTCATTCTGAAGAACTCGTGTTGAATGATTCTATCAGGTATTCCAATAATGTTCTTGCCAATTACGTTACAAGTGCTATAAAACGTGTAATAAGAATTGACTATCCCGAAATAGATGCTGTTGGTATTCCTTCTACAATTTTTAGAAATGGATTAAAAAGTAACGAAAAACGTAGCACTTTCAATAATCTTGATTTAATGAAAATGTTTGATGGTGTAAGTGAAAATTTATCAACGGTTCGTGTTGGAAAAATTAACGGTGAAGAGTTATTTTCTCTAGTGCTTGAAAATACGTTAAATAATTTAAAATCTAAAACAAGAAATGCTATGATTCAATGGTCTGATATTCAAGTTAATCGTACTTTAATAAAAGAGATTAAAGAAGGTAGAAGCGATTTGGATTATATAGACGCAATAAAAATTCGTAGCTCTGAATCTAAAAGTTTTGAGCCTATTGATTTTAATCAAGATTACACTATTTTAATGTCAGATAAATATTTAATAAAAGATACTTCTAACATTAAGGTACCGGCCAGAATAAGAGATAAATTCGAAAAACTTCCTTATTCTTATGATACCTTATTTAGAAAATATTTAGAATTGGTTGATTACGATGTTAAAATAACAGATAAGACAAAAGAGTCAAGAATATTATAG
>CAYVUJ010000096.1:0-5822 GCA_964454825.1 uncultured Lachnospiraceae bacterium
GCTGGAAGCATTCGGCTCCGATTTCGTCGTACAAGCCTGATTTCGTGATTGCCGAAAGAGGCTGTTCGTTCACATGGGAGAAGATCATCAGTATCCCGCGGCACTTGCACTCGATCCAGAGCCGGCGCAGGCTGTTGAGCGCGGTTATATCGACGGAGGGAACAGCGCGCATGCGAAGAATAAGGACCGTTTTGCCGGGTCTTTCCTCAACATGCGGAATCTTGTCCGCGGCTCCGAAGAACAGCGGGCCCGTGATCTCGTAAACCATGACATGGTCGGGGACATCCTTGAAGCGTCCGTCGGCGTCTTCGATGTATTCCCATTCTCTGACCGAAGATACGTCCGCCATGCGTTTGATGAAAAGAAGGAATGTAAGAAGCAGCCCCGCGAGGATAGCGACAACCAAGTCGAAGAACACAGTAAGGCCGAGTGTGACAAGCAAAACCGCCGCATCGCTCCGCGGGGATTTTTTCAGCACTGATACGACATTGCGCCATCCGCTCATATTATAAGCGACCTGGAAGAGGATCGCCGCGATGCACGGCATGGGGATCAGCGCGGCGTAGGGTGTCAGAAACACAAGGACAACCAGAAGCAAAACTGAGTGGATAATGCCTGCGACCGGGCTTGTTCCGCCGTTTTTGATGTTGGCGGCAGTGCGTGCTATCGCTCCTGTCGCCGGGATCCCGCCGAAGAGGGCGGAGGAAGCATTGGCGACGCCCTGCGCGATCAGCTCCATGTTGGAATTGTGCCGTGCGCCGATCATTTCATCGGCCACCACGCAGGAAAGAAGCGATTCGATCGCGGCAAGAATGGCGATCGTGAACGCATCCGGCAGTACGGCGGAGATCGTTTTGAACGAAAAATCGGGAAGATGGAGCGTGGGAAGGGAACTTGAAAGCGTGTACAGATCACCTATTGTGTTGACCGACAGCGATGCCGCCTTGACAAGCGCTGCGGTAACAACGACCGCGATCAGCGACGCCGGGATCTTTTTGAAAAATTTCGGCCATACGACAAGGATCACAAGAGCACACGCGCCTACCGCGAGAGCCTGCAGATTCGTACTCGTGATACAGGAGGCGATCTCCTTTATCTTGTCGACGGTCTCTATGGGCGAGTTTTTGAAGGTAAGCCCCATAAAATCCTTTATCTGTCCGATCACAATTGTGATGGCTATACCGGCGGTGAATCCGGTCGTTATCGTATATGGAATGTATTTGATCATACTGCCAAAACGTAACAGTCCCATTATCACAAGCAATATTCCGGCAATGATCGTGGCACTCGCCAGAGCGCTCATGCCGTTTTTGGCCACAATACCCGCAACGATCGTGGCAAAGGCCGCGGTAGGTCCGGCGATCTGAACCTTACTGCCGCCTAATGCCGACACAAAAAATCCGGCGATGATCGCTGTGTATAAGCCCTGCTCCGGCGAAACGCCCGAGGCGAGCGCTAAAGCGATGGAAAGCGGCAGCGCGATGATGGCGACGATCAGACCTGACGCCAGATCAGAGGCGAATTTTTTTTTCGAGTAGTTTTTAAGCGACAGAATAAGCTGCGGCTTTAAGGTGTTCATTAAATATCTCCTTGTTTCCGAAATGCAACCCCTACATTCTACAACTAAATCGTCTGATTTGCAACACTTTTTTCACTGTTGCGGTGATTTTTTCCCTGCGTGGGATCTGAGAGATATCCCGCGCGGTGCGGTATCATGAAAAAACCTTGCCTTGGCAAGGTTTTTTAGTCTGTGCAAGTTTTTTGAGCGGCTGAACTGTACGCTGCCTCACCTGCATTTTGCCTCACGGGTGCATTTCGGGAATTTGCGTTCGCCGATCTCGAAGCTCTCGACATGCTCCTCTGTGCCGGTTCGTGGCTGTGTGCTCAGGCCCCGACCTCACTTTTAAATCTCACCCAGTCCTCGTCGTCGCCGAAGAATCCGTCGTATTTCCCCAGAGCCTTCTCAGGGTATATCTCTGCCATGTATTCTTCTGCATGGTCGTGTGAAAACTCCTCATCGAGGTTTGAGAAATAGAGCGGATTTCTCACTGAAGGGGTGAGATCCGGGCTCTTGGCCACTGCCCGCACCTGCTCTGCCAGCTCGAAGAAGCGGCGGAGCTCTTTGAGGCAGTTTGATTTGTCCCCCATTTGCATATACGTATGCGCCTTGTTCTCACATGCGAATATTTTAGCTGTCGCGTTGAAGGCGGCGCATCCGCTGTCGCAGATTGAAAGCAACCGTTCGTGCGCGTCAAAGAATGCCAGTGCATCCTCATATTTATTTTCGCACCGTGACTGGGTGTGGGTTATATACTCAAACACATGATTCATTGTCAAGTACATTTTCAGAAGGGCTTTTTCGGCATATGCCTTTTGTTCGGCATAGCATTTTTTGTTGCCGAGCAGGCTGACGGTCCCTGTGATACGGGCGTTAAATCTGTCCGCGCTGATTTTGGCGATACATTCCTCCGCATTGGCGTAATTTCCAGTCTCATTGTATATCCGCGTCAGCATATTGAGTGCATCGTCCACCTGTTTGATGTCTCCGCAGGAGTCGACGACCTCCTGACAGAGCGAGATTGCCCTGCGGACAGCCTCCTTCCGCTCGTTTTCATCCTCCGACATGCGGTTTATCATGGACAGCGAGAAGGCGAGCGACACCTTCAGCTCGGGACTGTTCGGGTATTTTTTCAGTCCCTCGCTGTATATTTCGATCTCCTTTCGTGTATCCATGCTGTCGTCGGCTTCTTTTAATATCTGCTTCACCGCCTCGTTGTAACTGCTTGTGTGATATCCGAATATGCGGTCGATAGAGACCCCGAAAAGCTCAGCGATCACGGGGAAAAGGCTCACATCGGGAGCGCACTGGCCGTTTTCCCATTTCGAGACCGCCTGCTCGGAAACACCGAGCTTTTCGGCGAGCTGAGACTGTGTCAGCTTCTTTTCTTTGCGCAGTGAATATATATTTGTTCCGATGCTCATGCTTGTATCTCCTTATAATGGTGTAATTATGTGTTGCAGTGATCACTGTACGATAATTATATCCCTGTCCGTGAGATGTGGCAATATATCAAAATGATTTTTTTGCACCGGAAAAACCAACCTCAGGTTGACTTGCGCGATCATTATCAGACGCAGTGCCCGTTACCTTGTATAATCGGGGTGTTTTATGTCAAACTAATGATATATAAAAGTGCTTGACGGAGGAGAATATGGAATCACTGTGGGAGACTGAAGCGCGGCCGACGGTCGGCAGCGGGCTTGATGAGGATATCCGCACGGATGTGCTTGTGATTGGAGCGGGGCTGACGGGAGTCTTGTGCGCGCACGTTCTCAGGGAAAGCGGCATTGATGTGACGCTTGTCGAGGCGGATGAATTCATGGGCGGCGTAAGCGGACGAACGACCGCAAAGGTCACCGCCCAACACGGTCTTGTGTATCGCAAGCTTATACGCAGTCTCGGCAAGGAGAGGGCGCGCGAGTATCTTGAGGCAAATCTCGCGGCGGTCGAAAAATACCGCGAGCTTGCGCAAACTGTTGACTGCGACTTTGAGGAAAAGGACGCGTATGTCTACGCGATAAAGGACTCTCCCGATACGCTGCGTGATCTGGAAAACGAAAGATCGGCGCTGAGATCTCTCGGCTATGAGGCGGAGCTGGTGAAAAAAACAGACCTGCCGTTTGAAGTGGCGGGCGCACTGAGGTTTTCGCATCAGGCTCAGCTTCATCCGGTCAAGCTTGCATCGGAGCTTGCAAGGAACCTTCGGATATACACTCACACTCCCGTGAGAGAGCTGGTCGGGACGACTGCTGTAACAGACGGCGGTGCGATCAGTGCAAACAATATCATTGTCGCTACACATTTTCCGTTTATGAACAGGCACGGAAGCTATTTTCTGAAAATGTATCAGCAGCGCTCGTATGTTCTTGCGCTTGAAGGTGCGGCGGCGGTGAACGGCATGTATATCGACGGCGCGGAGAACGCTCTGTCCTTTCGCGATTACGGCAATCTGCTCCTTCTCGGCGGGGGAGGTCACCGCACCGGCAAAGCGGGCGGCAATTGGGATGTGCTTGAGCGCTTTGCGAAGCGGTATTTCCCGGACGCGCGGATAAAATACCGCTGGGCGACACAGGACTGTATGACGCTTGATTCGGTACCGTATATCGGCGCGTATTCATCACGCACATCGAATTTGTATGCGGCGACAGGCTTTAATAAATGGGGGATGACCTCAGCCATGATCGCCGCATATCTCCTTTGTGATCTGATTACGGGGCGGGAGAATCCGTACACGCGGCTGTTTTCCCCGTCGAGGACGATACTCCGCCCACAGCTCGCCCTCAACGCATGGGAGGCGCTCACCGGATGGCTGACACCCACGCGCAGGCGCTGTCCGCATCTCGGCTGTGCGCTGGTCTGGAATGCGGCGGAGCACACGTGGGATTGCCCGTGTCACGGCTCGCGCTTTGCCTCCGACGGACAGCTCCTCGAGAATCCGGCAGTGAGTGCGCTTGAGGTCCGGCGGAGCTGAGCGAAGGACTTGCATTTCGCGCATGGGAAGTGTTATAATGTACGCAGAGACTCCCAAGTCTGCACAAACCTGTTTTGGGGGGGGGCGGGGGATAATATCCTCCGCCGGGGTCTGGGGCAGAGCCGCACTGGGGGTTGGGGCGACGCCCCAACAGCTCATCCTCCCGCGCGAAGGGCGCAAGTCCGAGCGCAATTTCAGTTGCGCTCATGTTCCACATGCCTGAGGCGGCGTGAGCCGGAATTTAGACGCTCTGCCGCCCATCATATGCCTGTCTCATTTGAATCCCCCGCGGGGGATTTTTTGTTTTCCGGATAGCGCTTTTTGCGTGTGATTTTTTTGTAAATATTTCAAAATCTGCCGCCGATCTCTTGCTTTGGATCAAAACGTATAGTATAATGATAAAATAGATTAAAATGGGGGATTGTAATGATAATTCTCGGTATTGACCCCGGGATCGCCATCGTCGGATGGGGTGTTCTAAGCTATGATAACAATAAGTTTACCCCCCTCGGATACGGCTCGATAACCACCGGACCGGAAAGTCCGCTGGAGGATCGGCTCGCAACGGTCTACGATGAACTGGATGCGATCATAAAGAAATACCGGCCCGACGCGGTCAGCGTGGAGGAGCTCTTTTGGAATACAAACCAAAAAACGGGCATCATCGTCGCGCAGGCGCGGGGGGTGATACTTCTTTGTATCCGCAAAAACGGTATTCCGTTCTTTGAATACACGCCGCTTCAGGTCAAGCAGTCCGTGACCGGGTACGGAAGAGCCGACAAAAAGCAGATGATCGCACTTGTGACGATGCTTCTTGCGCTGGACAAGCCTCCGAAGCCGGACGATACCGCAGACGCGCTTGCTCTTGCGATCACGCACGGACACGCGTCGCTCTCTCGGATCGCCGGATATTTCAACAAGGCTTCGAACGCCGGCTACGGTCGTCGAAAGCTGAGCGATCCCCGTTTTGAAAACGCTACCAATATCGTCCGCCGAGGGAAGGTCGTGCGGTCGGACGACGTTGCGCCGAAAAAGGAAAAGTAAGGACAGATAATATGTGGATAGCCGATAAATGGCAGGATTACGAGCTCATAGAGGCATCGGACGGACAACGTCTGGAGCGTTGGGGAGACGTGATCCTTGTTCGACCCGACCCGCAGGTCATATGGAGCGAAATGAAGAGCGACCGCCGCAGGAAGAATCCCGACGGCTTGTATACGCGCTCAAGGTCGGGCGGAGGGCAGTGGAGCGTACACAAAATGCCCGAAAAATGGACGGTGAGCTATGGCG
>CAYVUJ010000097.1:0-5774 GCA_964454825.1 uncultured Lachnospiraceae bacterium
ACAATGTCCGTCCCATTTTACCGATTCAAATGTGCATAAAATGTTCATATCAGCTCAAAAATCCTTGACAATCCTAAATATATATGGTAAAATGTTGATAAATATGCAAAGTAACCTCGTGTTTTTTGCTTATTTTTGTAATTCCGCACTATCCGTCCCTTCTGCAGCTTCGGACGGAGTGTGCTCGGATACCCCCGCACGGTCGGGTATTTCGCGGTCTTGACCGCAAAAAGGAAAGGAAATTCGAAATGAAAAAGCTAACCAGTATCCTCATGGCGGCACTTCTTGTCGCATCCATGTGCATGGCCCTCGGCGCATGCTCAAAGAACGAAACCACCAAGGATCCCGTCGGCACACAGGCAGGAACCCAGAACAGCGCAGCGGACACCAAGCCCACAGACGACAAAAAGGTCTACACCGTAGGTATCTGCCAGCTCCTGCAGCATGATGCGCTTGACGCCGCCACCAAGGCCTTCAAGGATGCGCTCATCAAGGAATTCGGCGAGGACGGCATCGTTTTTGATGAGCAGAACGCATCCAACGACAGCTCCGTCTGCCCCACGATCTGCAATTCCTTCGTTTCCAAGAAGGTCGACCTCATCATGGCGAACGCTACTCCGGCTCTCCAGGCTGCTTATAATGCTACACAAGATATCCCGGTCCTCGGCACCTCCGTCACCGAGTACGGTGTTGCGCTCAAGATCGATGACTTCAACGGCACCGTAGGCTCCAATGTCTCCGGTACCTCCGACCTCGCTCCCCTTACCGAGCAGGCTGATATGCTCCTTGAGATCTTCCCGGAGGCAAAGAAGGTCGGTCTTCTTTACTGCTCCGCAGAGCCTAACTCCGAGTATCAGGTCAAGGTCGTTGAGGAGTATCTCACCGAGAAGGGCCTTACCTGCAAGCGCTTCTCCTTCAGCGATTCCAATGACCTTGCGGCTGTCACCAATGCCGCTGTCGATGAATCCGACGTTATCTACGTTCCTACCGATAACACCGCCGCAGGCGCAACCGAGACCATTAAGAATATCGTCGTTCCCGCAGGTATCCCGGTAGTTGCCGGCGAAGAGGGCATCTGCTCCGGCTGCGGCGTGGTCACACTTTCCATCAGCTACTACGACCTCGGCTACAAGACCGGCGAGATGGCTGTGAAGATCCTCAAGGGTGAGTCCGACATCAAGGAAATGCCGATCGAGTACGCTCCCGCGACCAAGAAGTACAACCCCACCATCGTCGCTGAGTACGAGGGAATCACTATTCCCGAAGGCTATGTGGCAATCGAGGCTGAGGGCTGATTTCACCTGACGAAAGGATAAACTTGAAATGGGTTTGCTCGCATCTCTGCCGGGCGCAGTTGCGCAGGGCTTGATCTGGGGCATAATGGCAATCGGTGTTTTCATCACCTTCAGAATCCTCGATATCGCCGACCTCACAGTGGATGGTTCGCTGTGTACGGGCGGTGCGGTATGCGCTGTTCTTATGATAAACGGTGTAAATGTGTGGCTTGCCATTCTCTGTGCCGTCATCGCCGGAGCGCTGTGCGGAGCGGTGACCGGATTCTTTCACATCGTGCTGGGAATTCCCGCTATTCTTGCGGGAATTCTCACCCAGCTTATGCTTTGGTCTGTCAATCTTAAAATTATGGGAAAGGCGAATATCGCGCTTCCCTCACGATCCGTCAAGGTTCTTCTGACCCAGATGGATATTCCCCGGGCGCTTGTCGTCATCGCGCTTTTCGGTGTCGTGCTTATCGCGGTTTTGTACACATTCTTCGGCACTGAGATCGGCTGCGCCGTGCGTGCAACCGGATCGAACGGCGCAATGAGCCGCGCACAGGGAATCAACACCAACATTATGAAGCTGCTCGGACTTTGTCTGTCCAATGCACTTGTCGCGCTCTCGGGCGCACTGCTTTCGCAGTATCAGGGCTTCAGCGATATCAATATGGGACGCGGCGCGATCGTCATCGGTCTCGCGTCCGTCATCATTGGCGAGGCGCTTGTGAGCCGGATCAGCCGCAATTTCGCTGTGAAGCTCCTCGGCATGTTTGCCGGTGGAATCGTGTATTACATTGTGTACCAGGTCGTCATCTTCATCGGACTTGATACCGATCTGCTCAAGATGTTCTCCGCTCTTGTCGTCGCGGTGTTCCTCGGAGCTCCCCACGTGAAGAAAACTTATTTCACACGCAAAAAGGGAGGGCCGAAAAATGCTTGAGCTTAAAGGTGTGACCAAGGTCTTTAATCCCGGAACGGTCAATGAAAAGACGGCGCTTCGCGCGGTCGATCTGACCCTTAAGGACGGCGATTTTGTCACCGTGATCGGCGGAAACGGCGCCGGCAAGAGCACAATGCTCAACGCCATCTCCGGCGTGTGGAAGATCGACTCGGGGAGCATCGTGCTCGATGGGATCGACATCTCCTCGCTCCCCGAATACAAGCGCGCGATCTACCTCGGCAGGGTCTTTCAGGACCCCATGATGGGCAGCGCGCCTGATATGCAGATCGAGGAGAATCTCGCGCTTGCCTCGCGCAGAGGTAAGCGCAAAACGCTCCGCCGCGGTATCCGTACCGCGGAAAGGCAGACGTACCGCGAGCTCCTTCGCGAGCTTGGTCTGGGCCTCGAAGACCGTCTCTCCGAACGGGTCGGAATGCTTTCCGGCGGTCAGCGCCAGGCGTTGACCCTGCTGATGGCGTCGATGCAGAAGCCGAAGCTGCTGCTTCTCGACGAGCATACCGCCGCGCTTGATCCGAAGACTGCGGCGAAGGTGCTCGAGATCACCGACCGCATCGTCGGCGAGGGCAATCTGACTACGCTGATGATCACCCACAACATGAAGGACGCCATTGCCCACGGCAACAGGCTGATCATGATGCACGAGGGACGAATCATCATCGATGTCTCCGGTGAGGAAAAGAAGAAGCTCACCGTCGAGGATCTGCTCGGGATGTTCAGCCGCGCAAGCGGAGATGAATTCTCAAACGACCGCGCAATGCTGTCGTAATGAAAATGAAAAACACGGAGAGTTCCGAATGGAACTCTCCGTGTTTTTGTGCAACGACATCATGACCGCCGGGGTACTTATGAGGCGGATCTGCCTGTGCTTCTCAGGCGACTTGGTTTTCTCCGGGTCAGAAGCCCCGCAGAGCGCTGAGCATTCTCAGAACATAAACGGAGCTGTCGATCGTCTTGCTTTTGCCTCTCCATGAATCTGAGAGAGCAAAATCAAACTTCCTCGGAAATTTCCACAGTCCGTCGTGATTCGCCTGAGCCATGATACGATCACAGTAGCTGTCCTTGTACGCAGACCAGCCGTGAAACTGCGAGACGATCGACAGCGCCCGTATCCAATGCCAGAAATCCCGGCTGTCCCTGTTGCAAGCGGAGATTCCGACCTCCTCACCCGGGGGATTATTATAAACATATCCGATTCCGCCGGCCTCCTTCATGCAGAAATCGACCAAAGCGTGGTCGATTTCTGCGTCAAGATACGAATGAGAGGCGTCCGGCGCGAGCAGTAAAAGAACGTAGTAGTTGAAGGGCGGTATCGGCCGCTTCGTGGAGAAGCCAAAGCACTCCGCAGATACCTCGGCGAGTCTTTCGCCTCTGTATGTGCCGTCCTCAAAGGAGCTTCGGACGATATGACCCCAGAGCTGTCTCTGTCCGTCAAGCAGTGGATTTTCGCGGTCGATCAGCGAAAGCATCGCGGCGCTGACAAGAGGCACAAACATTTTCGGATACCAAAGCGGATTGTCCTGCTTTTCAAACTGATCCCATTGTTCCTCGCCATTTAAAACCTTGGCGAGATAATCTGACACGGCCTTCAGTGTGCGGTGCTCGCTTCCGAGCCCGAACGACAAAAGCCGCCTGATCATCCCCTCGGTATACCCATGAAACGGCGGCCAGAAGCCGCGTTCGTTTTGTGAGTCCTCTATTAACCGGACAAATTTGTGATCGCATACTTGCCGGTATAGCTCCCGGTACGTGCTTTCTCCGGGCGATGTGTCCGTAAAATCCTTAATCAGAACAAATCGTGCGATTGTGTCCGGCTCCATGTCGAGAAGCCTGCCGGCTATGGCTCTGTAATCTGATGACGTCATTTTTGTTTCTCCTGTGTCGGTATCGGATTGCCACGCGTGGCACCAGCTCCAACCGTATCGTCAGCTCCAACCGTATTTTATAATGTAATAAATGACATATCCCCAGTTAAGCAGTCCGTGAATAATCGCCCAGCCGATCGACTGCCATTTCACATAGGATACAACCATGGCAAGCGCCGCACCGAAGCCGACTCCCTTGGTTATCTCCTTGGTAATATTCTGAATGGTGTTATGATTATGTATGATCGTCGTCTCGCGTTTGGTTCCGTATATAAGCTCTTCTATCGTGACTTCGAGAATGTCGGATATTCTGTGAAGTGTCTCTATATCCGGTTCGGTCTTGCCGCACTCCCAGTTGGACACCGCCTGTCTGGTAACATTCAGCCTCTCAGCGAGCTCGGCTTGACTTAAATTCCGCTCTTCCCGGAAATGCCTGATATTTTCAGCTATCATAAAATGATTTCTCCTTTTCCAGTTTAAAATCGGATCGTGAAGACCACCCGTTGCTGTAAGTATACCATGTCCGCGCGTAAAAGTAAAGCAATGATATGTTGCATGGAGCGATCATGGGGATAAATCCCCACCATCCTCAGCATTTTCGGATTTTTAACATTCATGCAACGCCGTTCGACTTGACACACCGGGGGATTTATGGTATCCTAATATTTACAATAATATGGTAGAATTTCCGCATCAAGGAGAGGGCCGAATGAAAATAACCGTCATCGCCTTCGGTACGCTGTCCGAAAAGTATTTTGCCGACGCGTACGCCGAGTACCGACGCCGCCTGTCGCCCGCCTGCACCTTCGACTGCATCGAGCTCAAGGAAAAGCGCCTGAGCGCCGATCCGTCCGCCGCCGAGATCGATGCCGCGCTCGAGGCCGAGGGCAAACAAGTTCTCGACCTCATCCCGCGCCGTGCGTGCACAGTGGTCATGGCGATCGAGGGCAAGCAGCTGTCCTCCGAGGCGCTCGCCTCCTACATGGATAGCCGGATGTGCGCCGGAACAAGCGAGTTCGTATTCGTCATCGGCTCGTCCTACGGTCTGTCACCACAGGTAAAGCGGCGCGCCGATCTGCTCCTTTCGATGTCGGCAATGACGTTTCCCCATCAGCTCGCCCGCGTAATGCTCGCCGAACAGCTTTACCGCGTATCGCAGATCAAAAACGGTACAAAATATCATAAGTGAGGGAAGATCACCCGTTACATATGCATTTCAAGAGAGGAAGTGTAAAATGTCGTCGTTAATAAGCAAGCTCGAGGACCTTGTGGACCGCGTCTTCGAATTTCTGGACCGTTACAACTGGCGTACGGCAAGAAAAATCGCCGGAGGCGTGCTTTTTGTGTTTATCGCCGCGGTATCCGTCCTGTATGCCGCAGGGGTTTGGGATTTCACCTTTATCAGCCGTCCCGAGCGAAATACCGGTCACACGCAGATCGACAACGACCGCCCGCAGGACAGCGATCCCACCCCGGACACCGCTCCTGTCGCGCCCGCCCCCGAGCCCGACCCCGAACCGGATGTCGGGCCCGGCCCCGACGTGAATGTCCCCGAGGATCCCGCTCCCGTGAGCGCGCAGATATTTCAAATGTCCGATCTGTGCAACGAGGGTTACTACGTGACCTCGCGTAATTATGATCCCGCCGTGCACAAGATCGCCGTGATGAACCTCG
>CAYVUJ010000098.1:0-5764 GCA_964454825.1 uncultured Lachnospiraceae bacterium
AGGGTAGGGACAAATTGTCACGCCCCTTAAAATGCAAACCACTGGAGGTAGTCAAAAGGTAAATTGTACAGATGTAGAAGGTATATTCAGAATTATACAGTCCATACCTTCAAAAAAAGCTGAACCAATCAAGAAATGGCTTGCTAAAGTAGGTCAAGAAAGAGTTCAGGAAATGGCTGACCCTTCAATGGCTATTGACAGAGCAAGAGAAACTTACAAGAAACTTGGAAGGTCTGAGAAGTGGATTCAGCAAAGAATGACGGGTCAAGAGACGAGAAACAAACTTACTGACTACTGGAAAGACCATGAAATCTCAGAAGGTGAAGAGTATGCAATTCTCACAAACATCATTCATCAAGAATGGAGTGGATTATCGGTCAAAGAACATAAAGACCTCAAAGGATTAAAGTCTCAAAACCTTAGAGACCACATGTCTGAGGCAGAGCTTATCTTTACGGCACTTGCTGAACTCTCTACAAGACAAATTGCAGAGAGTGAAAATGCAACAGGCATGGAAGAGAACAAAGTCTCAGCCAAAAGAGGTGGTAAGATTGCTAAAGAGGCAAGAGAAAAGTTAGAACTAGAAACAGGGCAGAAAGTAGTTACAGATAACAACTTCCTTCCTAATAAGAAACCTAAACAAATAAAGAAGAAGGACTAACTGAAACCGTTACGACTTGTAATGGTTTGAGGGAAAAATTTAATTCCCTCGAATTCGAGGGAATTAGAAAAGACAAAGGAAATAAATAAGTGAAACTTAAATTCAAGAACCAAGATTTTCAAACAGAGGCAGTAAACTCAGTTGCAGACCTCTTCACAGGACAAGAGAACTCAAGCACGACCTTCTCTATTGATGATAATGCTGGACAGATGAGATTGTTGCAGAATGAGTTTGGATTTGGAAACAGGCTCATGATTGACGATGACACACTCATATCAAACATGCATAATATTCAGAAGAGACACAAACTCCCTATATCAAGGGACTTTGATTCAAAGCAGTATTCAATTGAGATGGAGACTGGGACTGGTAAAACTTATGTCTATACTAAAACTATTCTTGAACTAAATAAGAGATACGGATTCACAAAGTTTATTATTGTTGTACCTTCTATTGCTATCAGAGAAGGGGTTTACAAGTCTTTGCAAGTTACAGAGGAACACTTTTCAAACTTGTATGATTCAGTCCCTTATAGATACTTCATTTACAACTCTTCAAAGCTCTCTGATGTAAGAGCCTTTGCTACTTCAAACAATATTGAGATAATGATTATTAACATTGACGCCTTCAAGAAGGCTGAGAACATTATCAACCAAGAGCAAGACAAACTCAATGGCGAAACGGCTATGAGATACATCAAAGACACCAATCCTATTGTAATTATTGATGAACCTCAATCCGTTGATAATACACCAAAGTCAAAAGAGGCAATTCAGTCCCTCAATCCGTTATGTGTGTTGAGATACAGTGCGACACACAGGGAAAAGATTAACCTTCTCTATAGGCTTACTCCTGTTGACGCTTATCAAATGGGATTAGTTAAGCAGATTTGTGTCTCTTCAAACTCAGTGGCTAATGACTTCAACAAGCCTTATATATACTTGAAATCGGTATCCAATGTGAACGGATTCTCAGCTAAGATTGAGCTTGATATCGAGGGGAAAGAGGGGAAAGTTGAAAGAACTACAAAGACGGTCAAGGCTGGAGATGACCTCTATGTATTATCAGGTAAAAGAGACCTATATCAAGATTATGTAATTGAGGGAATTGACTGTACAAAAGGATTTGAATGTATTGAGTTCTCTAATTCTGAGATAGTCAAACTGGGTAAGGCAATAGGAAGTATTGACGAAAACATCATGAAAAAAGCTCAAATATACCGTACTGTTGAGACTCACCTAGATAAAGAACTTAGATACTATGAGAAGGGGATTAAAGTTCTTTCATTGTTCTTCATTGATGAAGTTAAGAAATACCGTACAGAGATAGGCGGAAGCGGGCAGGATGATAGTGGCAGTTCACAAAAATCATGTCCGCATGGTAAAAAAGGTATATATGCTCAGATGTTTGAAGAGTGCTACAAGGAACTCATCAACAAACCGAAGTATGCAGAGCTTAGAGACAAGTTTAATCCTGATGTAGAAAAGGCTCATGATGGCTACTTCTCTCAGGATAAGAAAGGAATGTATAAAGATACAAAAGGGGACACTCTTGCTGATGATAGTACATACAACACTATCATGAAAGATAAAGAATACTTACTATCCTTTGATTGTCCTATGAGATTTATTTTCTCTCACTCAGCATTGAAAGAAGGCTGGGACAATCCGAATGTATTCCAAGTTTGTACGCTAATAGACCAAAAGTCCACATTTACCTGCAGACAGAAAGTCGGCAGAGGCTTGAGATTGTGTGTAAACCAAGAAGGGGAAAGAATAGAAGACAGAAACATCAATATCCTTCATGTAATGGCAAATGAAAGCTTTTCTGAGTTTGCAGACAAGCTACAGAAAGAGATTGAAGATGAAACAGGCATGAAGTTTGGCATGTTTGAAATTGGTTACTTGCTTGACCTTACGATTGAAGAGAAGACCGAAGTAGAACATACGCTCAATGAGGCTGACGCCTTTGATGTGTTTGAGGCATTAGTCAACAATGAAGTCATAGGGGCTGACGGAACTGTAAAGGATGGGGGTAAATTAGAAGACACGCTTGAGGAGATTGAAGAACTCAAGATTGCTGAACCCCTTAAGAATGAAGTTAAGAAGATGGTACAAGAGTCTAAACCATTGACCTTTGACGCACTCAAAGAGGTTAAATGTATTGAGACTGTTATCGAAGAAAAACCCCTCTTCACTCATGAAGAGGCTACAGAGGTAATGGAAGACTTAAAGAAGACTAAAGTCATTACTAAAGAGGGTAAAATAAAAGATACCATGAAAGCTCAACTCAAGGCTGGAAAACTTGACCTTGTAAAACGCTGGGGAGAGGCAAAGATGAGAGCAGTTGAACAGGCTCTTGAGATTGCAAGCAAGAATAAACCAGTTATCAATGACGCCTCCAAAGAGGTTAAGGTCAAACTCAAGAAACAAGTTATTCTATCACCTGAGTTCAATGAGTTGTGGGATAAGATTAAGCAGAAAACCACATACAGAGTTAATTTTGATATTGAAGAGTTGGTAAAAAAGTGTGTTGATGACCTGAGAAATATGTCTCCAATGCCTAAAGCAAAACTTGTGTCAAAGATTGCTGACATTGAAATTGAAAACGCTGGAGTCTCACACACTGAGACTCACATCAAAACTCAGGACTTATCAGGAACTTATGAAACCTTGCCTGATATAATCCGTCTAATATCTACAGAAACGCTATTGAAGAGAGCAACAATCATAAGAATTATTGAAGAGAGTGGAAGGATTCAGGACTTCATCAATAACCCACAGGGATTCTATGAAAAAGCTCTTGAAATCATATCAAAGAACAGACACTCACTAGCTATAGATGGCATTAAGTATGTGAAACTTGCTGGAGAGCAATATTATGCTCAGGAAATCTTTGACTCTTCTGAATTGGTAGGATATATAGATAAGAACGCAATAGCAGTCAATAATAGTGTATATGATTACTTATTGTATGATAGTGGAGTTGAGAGTAGATTTGCTGAGAGCCTAGACAATGACCCTGATGTGAAGATGTTCTTCAAGATACCTCCAAGATTCAAAATTGACACACCAATCGGCTCATACAATCCTGACTGGGCAGTATTCCTTGAAAAGAATGGAGAACAAAAACTCTACTTTGTTCTTGAGTCTAAAGGTACAACAAGCCTTTTTGACCTAAGAAGTCCTGAACAACTCAAAATTCATTGTGGAAAAGAACACTTCAATACTCTTGATGTCAACTTCCCAACCGAACCTGTTAAGGATTGGAAAGAGTTCAAGTCCACAGTATAAAAAAAGAGTAGCCATTGAATGACTACTCATACACAAACGAAAACTGAAAAACAATTCAATCACAATTCAAAGTTTTGAAGAGATTCCTCGATATCATCCTGAGTAATTCCAATGTATCTTAAGGTTATAGATGGGCTGGAGTGATTTAGTAAGTATTGTAACTTAGCAACATCTTTGTTAGCCAAATAATAATGGTAGGAAAAGGTTTTTCTTAGGGTATGTGTTGAACATCTATCATGTATTCCAGCTTTCTTGCAAGCTTTACTGATGATATTATGAGCCATTACCCTTGTAATTGGTTTATTTAATCCGTTTCTACTTTTAAAAAGATACTCCTCATCCTGTTTTGCAAGCGTGTATTCTTCAATAAGGGAATGAAGATTCCCTTTCAGTGGGTAGCGTTTGAGCTTACCAGTCTTTTGTTCTCTGACTTCTAGATGTGATTTGTCCCTTACATCACTTACTCTGAGCTTGAGAAGGTCGGAAACTCTAAGAGCAGAGTTAATTCCTAATGTGAAGAGTAATAAATTTCTTGTACCATTTATTCTGAGAACAGATTTAATTTCTTCAATTTTGTTGATGTCTCCTATCAGTTGAACGACGACCATGCATTACCTCGCTCTTTGTTATTATGTTAAATTCAATTAACTGTTGCTAGTCATTATGTTAAATTCAACGCTCACCTACTTATTGCTTTTTGCCTCTTATCCTTTAGTATTATACCTATTAAAGTATGATAAGATAAATTCAATGGCTTTGCAAAAGTTCATTGATGATATATACACATACTCCATTTGTGGCTCAGTTATGTTTGACTAGCCATAGAAATTACTGACGTCAATTACAATAAACCATTGCCTACTGACACTAAGGCTATTATTCCCTAATAAAGGTAACGGCTATCTGAATATTGACAACATTAGAAGAAAAATATGACAGCCTTTACTTGTTGCAGTCGGAATTGATAAATGAATAAGAATACACGACTTAAGAGGGTCGTATGCTGACATAGCACTTTCGCACGGTGCATGTATTAAGCTTATTCAAAGCCAACTCGGCCATTCTAAGGTTCGAACTACATTGGATATTTACACTCAAAACAACCAAGATATGACAAATCAAGCATTGGAGAACATGAATAGCATACTCCGAAATTAAGAAATGTGAGCAAAATGTGAGCATAAATGCTTACAAAATAAAAGACAAAAGTTTGAAACTTTTGTCTTTTATGGAGCGGGAACCAAGTAGATACTCCATTTCTAAGGCTCATTCTTCACCTAGAACTGGAGCAACGAGGCTCCTCTTGGATTTCCACCACATTCGAATAGTCTCACATTAGAGCCTTACGGCTCAGTATGTTCGATATTCTCGCTATACGGACTAGTGCTTCGTGCGTCGTCCGTCCGGAAATCCGCCGAACTCGCAATAACTCATTCTCGCCAGTATCTTCTGGCTAATAAAAAACACCCATCTTACGATGAGTGTTTTTTATGGAGCGGAAGACGAGGCTCGTATATCGGATTATTGGCAGTTCAAATGTCTACACTCGCTATATTTTGCTTACGCAAAATAGCCACTCATTACGACATTTTCACCGGAACGAGTTCCGTTCGCTTATGTTAAAGATAAAATTAAACGAAAAAGTTTGCTCATTTGTCCTGCGAACAGCTTGTTATTTTCTCAAACTTTTTATTGTAAAACTTTACGCTCACTTCACTCTTGCCAAAATCCTCAACTCGCAAAAAAGCTCCTTCGTCCTCTGCTCGCAGGTCGCTCGAACTAAAAAGAGTTCTCGCCTATATAACCACAC